>JBJOKP010000413.1:0-3607 GCA_046046045.1 Pseudomonadota bacterium
CTGGTCCTGCTGCGCCATGAACAGCAGGGGCATGGCAGCAAGCACATCGCGGCCACGCTGGGGATCGAGCCCAAGACGGTGGACTGCCGGTTCAGGCGGCTGGCCGTGCGCATGGGCACGGGGACGCGCCGGGCGGCGGCAAGGATGGCGGAGCTTTATGGGCTGCTGTAGGACGACAACACATTGACCTGCGCTGTGAGACTGTCTTCTCCACCGCACACACACCAAGCAGGCACCGAATTGCCATGGAATTGCCAGAAAGTGCCCTGCCAGGGGCAGAAATCAAAATGGGTTAGCTCCTTGTGAGAGCTAACCCATTGATTTCTATGGTCGGGGTGGCGGGATTCGAACTCGCGACCCCTTGCACCCCATGCAAGTGCGCTACCAGGCTGCGCTACACCCCGACGAAGATCGCCAGTATACACACAAACTATGCGTCTTGACCAGGGGTCAGCAGTTCTTTGATCAGTTGGAGCTCGCTGCGCAGGATCTGGAGGGAGAGCAGCGAGGCCGGAACGGCTCGATGCGCCGCAGCCGGCGCGTGCACGGTGTCTTGAGCGGTTGCAGGCGCGGTACTGGCCGTATGGATGGCGTCGAGCGGTGCCTGCGCCGCGACCGCGGCGAGGCCGGTCTGGGTGCCCTCTGAAGCAACTGGCGGGTTGGCCGGGGCAAGGTCCGCGGCCTGGCCGGACGATGAGGTCGAGGCCAGGAACTCGCCCTCCCCTTCATCGTCATCGTCCAGGCTGGCGACGAGTTGCTGGGCGCCGACCTCGGAGAGCCGGTTGCGCGCACCGCTGATGGTGAATCCCTGCTCGTAGAGCAGGTCCCGGATGCGGCGGATCAGGAGCACCTCATGGTGCTGGTAATAGCGGCGGTTGCCGCGGCGCTTCATCGGGCGGAGCTGGGTGAACTCCTGCTCCCAGTAGCGCAGCACGTAGGGCTTGACCCCGCACAGCTCGCTGACCTCGCCGATCGTGAAGTACCTTTTCGGTGGGATGGCTGGCAGGGCGTTTTCCATTGCAAATCAATGGCTTCGAGGGTCAAAGCTAGACTCTACTCGAAGTCGCCTTCCTGGGGCCGCTCGCCTTGGACCACGGCCTTGAGTTTGTGGCTGGCATGGAACGTCACGACGTTGCGCGCACGAATGGGGATGGGCTCCCCTGTGCGCGGGTTGCGTCCGGGCCGCGGCGCCTTGCGGCGCACCTGGAAGTTGCCGAAGCCCGACAGCTTGACGTCTTCGCCGTTCACCAGCGACTGGTGGACGAACTCAAAGAAGGCTTCGACCATGTCCTTGCTTTCGCGCTTGTTGAGGCCCAGTCGCTCGAAGAGCAGTTCCGCCAGTTCGGCCTTGGTCAGGGTCGGTGTTTCCAGCGTGGGCAGAAGTTCGCGTTCCATCGTGAAGGTCGTCAGATCGGCGCGGAGTGGCGGTCAGTCGAAGTGGATGTGATGGTGCATGGGGCGGCGCGGGGTCGGCAGAGGGCAGACCCCGGGGCCTCAGCCCCCACGCAGGCGGGCGCCGGTCAGGCTCTGCACCCGCGCCTGGATGGCGGCCAGGGCGGCATCACACTGGACATCAGTCAGGGGCGCCTCGTCGTCCAGCAGTTCGAGCCGCACCGCCAGGCTGCGCTCAGCCACCGCAGAGCCCGTCGGTCGGTAGAGATCAAAGAGCTTCACCTCGCGCAGCAGGCCCTGGGTGTCAGTGCTGCGCACGGCATCGAGCAGGGCATCGGTGCTCACGGCGTCGGGCACCATGAAGGCCAGGTCGCGCTGCACCGACTGCTGGCGCGGCAGGCTGCGGAACTGCGGCAGCTGGCGGGCCAGCAGGGCATCGAGTTCCAGTTCGAAGACGACCGGCGCCAGCGGCAGCTCATAGGCCTGGCGCCACTTGGGATGCAGTTCACCGACGACGCCGATCTCCTGCTCGCCCAGCAGCACGCGGGCAGCCCGTCCTGGATGCAGGGCCGGGTGATTAGTGGCAACGAAGCGCGGCTGCAGCGGCGCCAGCAGGGCTTCGACATCGCCCTTGACGTCGAAGAAGTCGACGCCGCGATCTTTCTGGCCCCACTGCAGACTGTGGGCCGTGCCATAGGCCAGGCCAGCCAGGCGCAGGGGCTGGGCCACGCCGACCACGGCGGTCTCGCTGGTCTGCACCGAGGCATCGCGGCGGAAGGCCCGCCCCTGCTCGAAGACGCGCACCCGGCTGGCCTTGCGCGACAGGTTCCGGCGCAGCACGTCGACCAGGCTGCCGATCAGCGAGGACCGCATCACCGCCAGCGGGGCGGCGATGGGGTTGAGCAGGCGGATGGGCTGCTCGTTGCCGGCCAGCTCGCGCTCCCAACGCTCTTCGACGAAGCTGAAGTTGATGGTCTCCTGGTAGTCCAGGCCGGCCAGCTGGCGCCTCAGCGCAAAGCTGCCGCGGCGCGATTCGCTGCGCACGCGGGCGGTGACCGGCGCCATGGGCGCGCGCGAGGGCAACCGATCGAAGCCCAGCACGCGGATCACCTCCTCGATCAGGTCCTCCTCGATCTGCAGATCGAAGCGCCAGCTCGGCGGGGTGACGATGAAGCGGCCGGCTTCCTCGACATGGTCCAGGCCCAGCCGGCTCAGCACGCCGGCGCAGTCCTCGCGGCTGACGGGCATGCCGATGACCTTGGCGGCACGATCGACGCGCAGGGTGACGGGCTGGCGCTCGGGCAGGCGGGTGGTCTGGTCGTCGACGGGGCCGGGCTCGCCGCCGCAGATCTCGAGGATGAGGCGGGTGATGTGTTCGATGTGTTCGACCGTCAGCGCCGGATCAACGCCGCGCTCGAAGCGGTGGCCGGCGTCGGTGGAGAAGGCGAAGCGGCGCGAGCGCCCGGCCACGGCATCGGGCCACCAGAAGGCGGCCTCGACATAGACGTTGCGGGTGTCGTCGCTGACGGCCGTGGCGTCGCCACCCATGATGCCGGCAAGCGATTCGACGGCCTGGGCATCGGCAATCACGCCCACCTGCTCGTCCAGCGTGATGGTGTTGCCGTTGAGGAGCTTGAGCGTCTCCCCTGCCCTGCCCCAGCGCACCTCCAGCCCGCCGTGTATCTTGTCCAGGTCGAAGATGTGGGTCGGCCGGCCGAACTCGAACATCACGTAGTTGGAGATGTCCACCAGGGCGTTGACAGGGCGCTGGCCGCAGCGGGCCAGGCGCTCGACCATCCAGGCCGGCGTCTTGGCGGCCGGATTGATGCCGCGGATGACCCGACCGGAAAAGCGGCCGCAGAGGTCGGGCGCGCCGATGGTCACCGGCAGGCGCTGGTCGTGGCGCGGCGCGATGGGCTGGATGACGGGGGTCTGCAGAGGCGTGCCTGTCAGCGCCGAGACCTCGCGCGCAATGCCGTAGACGCTCAGGCAGTGGCCCAGGTTGGGCGTGAGCTTGAGGGTGAAGAGGGTGTCGTCCAGGTTCAGGAACTGGCGGATGTCCTGGCCGATGGGTGCGTCGTCCGGCAGCTCCAGCAGGCCGCCGTGGTCCTCGGACAGCTTGAGTTCGCGGGCCGAACACAACATGCCCTGGCTTTCCACGCCGCGCAGCTTGCCCTTGCCGATCTTGAATGGCTTGCCGTCCTCGCCTGGCGGC
>JBJOKP010000414.1:0-3604 GCA_046046045.1 Pseudomonadota bacterium
GGCCCTCAGGCTGTGCCCGCCTGGTCGCGTGGCCGAGCGCCCGGCCCGGCGCTGCCGCGCAGCGGTGCGGCCGATGCCGCCGAGGCCGTGCGCCTGGCCCGCCAGGGCGCGCAGGGGCAGGACCAGGCCGCCAGCCTGCTGCTGCGGCAGTGGGGGGCGCGGCTGATGCGCTACTTCATGCGCCATGGCCGCTGCAGCGAGGCGGTGGCCGAGGAACTCACGGCCGATGCCATCCTGCAGTTCGTGCTGGGCCTGCCGCCCGAACATGTGCCGGCCGAGGTCTGGCTCTGGACCCTGTCGCGCCATCTGCTGATCGACTGGGCGCGGGCCCAGGCCAGCCGCAAGCGCGGCGGGGCGGACATGGCCTGGTCCGGCCGGGCCGAGATCACCCTGGACGACGACTCCATGCTGGCCCTGCTGGAGCGCCAGGCCCCTGCCCATCATGAAGACCTGCCGGCCTGGGTGCGCGACTGCGTGCACAAGGCCGCGGCCCTGATGGAACGCGAGGAGCCGCGCCACGCCATGGTGCTGTGGATGGTGGCCCAGGGCTGGTCGGCCGAGGAGATCGCCATCCACTTCGGCGCCCCGCCTGAAGGGGTGACCGAGCGCCAGCGCGCTGCCGCCCGCGACCGGGTCTACCGCGCCTGCCAGACCGCGCGGGCCCATTTCGACCATTGCCGGGAGTGATGCGGGCATGACGGCTGCTGCCCATCACCGCCGCTATCCGCCCGGCTCCGGCCCGGCTGATGACGCCTGGCTGGACGTCCTGTCCGGCGCCGATCCCGAGGCCATCGCCGGCCCGGCGGACGGTGATCCGGTCGAAGGCGCCGCGGGCGATGCGGCGGCCGCACATCGGGCCGGCCTGCGCGCCCTGCGCCAGGCGCGTGCCCTGCACGAGTTCCATGCCCAGGCCGGGGACGAAGACAGTGAATTGGCTGCCGCGGCCGGCCTGCGCATCGCCTCGCGCCTGCAGGCCGGGCTGAGCGCCCACCGCGGTGGCAGCGGCAGCCGGGTGAGCTTCGTGCCGCCGCCGGCGGTCATCGATCACGGCGAAGCCCTGGCCGGTGCCGACCATGTGGACCTGGGCGAGGTGGAGGCTGCGCCGGCCGCGCCGCTGTTCGAGCCGGTCCATCCGACCTGGGCCAGCCGGCGGCTGACGCCGACGCCGCGCCTGGACGATCCGCTGGAATCCGGCCCGGACCAGCTGGCGGACGCCGCGCTGGCGGCGGATCAGGAAGAGGACCAGCGCATCGATCTCGGCGATGACAGGCCGATCGACCTCGACCGGAGCAGCGATCGGCGCGTCGCGGACACCGGGCCGGATACGCTGGTCAGCCCTGGCGAGGGCGCGGGCTGGGCGGACGCGCAGGGTGCCGCTCTGCCCGAAGCCGGCCAAGGCACCCGCGGCGGCCACATCGACATCGATCTGGCCGGTTCGCTGGTGCCGGCGGTGTCCGCCGATCCTGCGGCCCGCCGTCGTGCCGGGCGTGAGGCCGGGGCCGGGTCCGGCAGGGCCAGCGCCCAGGTGGCGGACGAACCCTGGCAGGGCGTGGCCGGTGGCCTGAACCCGGGCGAGACCCGGCGGGGTGCCACCAGCCTGCACCCGCTGGTGAACTCGGCGGAAATCCCGTCCGGCCTGATCCGCCGCCGGCAGGCTCGCACCCTGGGCTGGCGCACAGCCGCTGGTCTGGCCGTGCTGGGCCTGCTGCTGGGCGGCGTGGCCTGGCTGGACCCGGCAGGCTGGCGCGCCGACCTTGACGGCGCCGATGCCGCGGGGGGGCTGGCCCAGGCGGGTGCTGCGCCCGGCGGCAGCGCGGTCCCGGCGGGCTCCCGCTCAGTTGCCATGGCTGCTGCCAGCCCGGAAGGGCCGCCCGATGCGCGGTCAGCGGCCCGGCAGGCCCCAGGCGCATCGACAGCGACGGGCGAGCCGGCAATGGTGGCCACGAATCCGGCCGCGGCCAGGCTGCAGGGCCTGGACAAGGCCCAGGCCTTGGCGCTTGCCGGCCTGGAACAGGGCGGGCCGGGTGCTGCCCGTGCGGCGGCCAGGCCAGGCGTCGAGCCGGGATCCGCCGCTCGCCGCGCCGACCGTTCCGCGCCCGACCCGGCCACGGCTGCCGCGCCGCGAGGCGCCGTGGCAGCGGCGTCCGCGCCGGGATCTGCATCCAACCCGGCGCCTGTCTTGGCCGCGGTGCCGGCCGTGCCATCGGCCTCGGTCACCCGCCTGCGCGAAGTGCCGCCCCTGCCCCGGGCCAACCCGGTCGAGGCCATTGCGGCGCGTCGTGCCGCCACCTTGCAGCCACCGGCCACCCTGGCCACCACGGTGGATGTGGTGGAGCCGGCGTCCCCGGCCCATGACACGGGCGCGGCGGTCACCCCCTCGGGCAGCAGCCCTGAAGCCAGTGGCGCCGGCCGCCCCCGGCTGGCGGGCGCCCGGACGGATGCCGGCGAGTCCGGCGAGGCTGAGTGGCCCCGTGAGCCAGGCACGAGCCGCCGGGCCGTTCCGCCCCCGCCGATGCTGGCCACGCCCGTGCCAGCCGGCCGTGCGCCTCTGGCCGGTGTGTTCACCAGCACGGCGGGCGCGTCGACCGCACCGGCAGGCCCACCTGCCCCCGCCATTCCGGCACAGCGGGCTGCCGGGCCCGTCGCCGCGTCGCCGCTCGCTGATGCCCCGGCGCGCAAGGCGGCGGCCGACATTCCACCAGCGGTGGCCGCGAACCCGAGAGTTCCAGCCGCTGCTCCAGCGGTCCCTGCCCCTGCCCCTGCCCCTGCTCCAACAACGGCTCCGATCCCGGCGCCGTCACCGCTGGCGGCCGACGGTCGCAGCGCCGCCGCGGCGGCCCGGCCGGCCATCCGCCCCGCCTGGGTCGTGCCGCGGCCGCAGGAGGCGCTGGACCGCCTGCGCGCCCTGTGTTCCCTGCATGACGTGAAGCTGGTGCAGCGCCGCGTCGGCGAGGTCTGGTGGCTGGACGCCGAGGTGCCGGCCGCCCAGCGCAGCGCCCTGCAGCCTGGCCTGGCCGAGCTGGGCCTGCAGCTGCCGGCCGACGGCCGGCTGCGCCTGCGCCTGGAGCGGGGCGCACCTTGACGCTGGACGACGCAGCCGGCCGCGCTGCCGCGGCGAGTGCATCGGCGGCCCCGGTGCTCACACCACCGCCCTTCACCGCTGCAAAGGTGCGTGGCCCGCAGCGCATCGTCTGCCTGACCGAGGAGCCCACCGAGCTGCTCTATGCCCTGGGCGAGCAGGACCGCATCGTCGGCATCTCGGGCTTCACCGTGCGGCCACCGCGGGCGCGGCAGGAGAAGCCGCGTGTCTCGGCCTTCACCAGCGCCAAGGTGGACCAGATCCTGGCCCTGCAGCCCGACCTGGCCATCGGCTTTTCGGACATGCAGGCCGAGATCGCCCATGCCCTGATCCGCGCCGGCGTGGAGGTCTGGATCGCCAACCACCGCAGCGTGGCCGCCATCCTGGACTACATCCGCCGCCTGGGCGCCCTGGTGGGCGCGGCAGCCCGGGCCGAGGCCTATGCGGCGACGCTCGAGGCTGGCATCGCCGCGGTGCAGGCCCGCGCCACGGCCCTGCCGCGCCGGCCGCGGGTGTATTTCGAGG
>JBJOKP010000415.1:0-3599 GCA_046046045.1 Pseudomonadota bacterium
GTGCCGCCCTGGGCCACCTCGATCTCGACCTGGGCAGCTCGCTGGCCACCTCGACCATGAGCGGCATCTCGCCCGCCTCCACGCTGGCGGCCTTTGTGCTGATCCAGAACGGCCACAAGCAGTAAGCGCCCCCACCCGGAAGCCCCGACATGAGCACCCGAATCACCCTGAGCCGCCACCTGACGGCAACCCTGGCCGGCCTGGGCCTGGCCCTGCTGCTGGCTGCCGCACCGGCCCACGCTGGCCTGTTCGACGCCATCACCGACCTCACCAAGAAGATCGCCGACAGCAAGCTGAACAATGACGCCGCACAGGACGCTGCCTACGAGGCCGAGCTGGCGAAGAAGTTTCCGCCCTACCAGTTCGACCAGCCCGCCGCCGGCCAGGTCGAACGCCATGTGGAGCTCACACGCGGCAGCAACTTCAAGGACATCAGGAAGATCGCCATCGTCAACTTCAGCATCGAGTTCGCGCTGTTCAAGGAGGTCCAGGCCCGCGGCGGCCAGACCAGCCTGAGCAGCACGGCGCGCGACGCCGAGAAGTCCATGCAGATCCCGGCGCCCGACGTGGCCCGCCTGCAGACCCTGGTCGACCAGCTCTATGCCCGCACGGTGCAGGACTTCACCGCCATGGGCATCGAGGTGCTGCCCTTCGACAAGCTCAAGGCCACGAAGAACTATGCCGAACTCGCGCCGGCGCAACATGCCTCACCCTGGGCCACCGACACCAAGGACAGCCAGTCGGTGTTCGTGGCGCCCAGCGGCATGCCGCTCTACATGGACAACCCCGAGCGCGCCGACTTCCTCAAGGGCCTGGGCATGACCTTCGGCACCAACACGCGGCTCAAGGAAGTGATGCTCACCTTCGAGCTCAACCGCGAGGTGCACCTCCTGTCCGTCAACATGGTGGTCGACTTCGCGGCCATGAAGACCTCGGGGCGCAGCTTCATCTCGTACGCCGCGGTGGGCGGCGCCAACCTGCACCACCTGCATGCGGGCAACACCTCGTACCGTTTCATCGGCCCGGGCCAGCCCGAGCTGCTCTACGCCCGGCTCAAGCAGCCGCTGGTGTCCGACATCCGCCTGATCGCCGAGACCCAGGTGGCGCTGAGCCAGACCAGTTCACAGACGCTGTCGGCCGGCGGCGTGGCCACCACCACCACGTCCACCGGCACGACCAGCGGCACGCGGGGCGCCGGGGCGTTCGACCTCGACACCTACTACCGCCGCAGCGCCGACCTGCTGGGCGCCGCCCGGGAGATGTTCGCCCTGGAGCTGTCCCGCCAGCGCTGAGCGCCGGCCACCGCCGGACGGCTCCTGCCCGCCCGCGCCATGCACACTAGGGCCGCCCATGTGGGCATGGCCCGCCCCTCGGCCCTAGCAGGAGTGCTGCGTGACCCCGTCGCCCGACCCCGCCCGTCCTTCCACCGAGCTCCCTGGCGAGCACCCGGCCGGGCTGACGCCGGCGGCGTGGGCCCAGGTGCGCGAGCTCTTCGAGGCGGCGCTGGCCCAGCCTGCGGCCGACCGCCTGGCCTGGGTGGCCGCCAGCGGGGCGGCGGCTGCGCTGCAGGCCGAGGTCGCCTCGTTGCTGGCCCATGCCACGGCGGGGGGCGAGATGGGCATGGCACCCGGCCTGGCCGGCGGGACCGACCCGCTCCTGGGCCAGACCCTGGGCGCCTGGCAGATCGTCCGGACCATCGGCCAGGGCGGCATGGGCGAGGTCTACGAAGTCCGCCGGGCCGATGGCAGCTTCGAGGGCCGGGCCGCCGCCAAGCTGCTGCGCCGCGGCCTGGACAGCGCCGCCGTGCTGGACCGCTTCGCCCAGGAACAGCGGGTGCTGGCGCGGCTCAGCCACCCGCACATCGCCCGCCTCTTCGACGCCGGCCGCAGTGCCGACGGCCTGCCCTACTTCGTGATGGAGCTGGTGGAGGGCCAGCCCATCGATCAGGCCTGCCTGAGGCTGACGCTGGACCAGCGGCTGGCCCTGTTCCTGCAGCTGGCCGACGCGGTGGCCCATGCCCACCGCCACCTGCTGGTGCACCGCGACCTCAAGCCCGGCAACGTGCTGGTCGACCACGACGGACAGGTCAAGCTGCTGGACTTCGGCATTGCCAAGGCCATCGATCCGGCCGAGGGCGATCCTGAATCCACCCAGGCCGGCGTGCGACCCTACACGCCCCACTACGCCAGCCCGGAGCAGATCCGCGGCGAACCGGTCAGCACCGCGACCGATGTCTATTCACTCGGCGTGCTGCTCTACCTGCTGCTGACCGGCATGCGGCCCTATGGACGCGAGGCCCTCACGCCCCAGGACGCCGCGCGCAGCGCGCTGGAGGAAACCCCGCTGCCCCCCAGCCACCTCGCGCCGGACAGCGCCGGCCAGTCGGCGCCCGCAGGGCCGATCAGCCGCCGGCGCCTGCGCGGCGATCTCGACAACATCCTGCTGAAGGCCCTGGCCAAGCCGGTGGCCGAGCGCTACCCCAGCGTCGACGCGCTGGCCGCCGACGTGCGGGCCTACCGCGGCGGCTTTCCGGTCAGCGCGCGGGCGCCGAGCTGGCACTACCGCGCCGCCAGGCTGCTGCTCCGGCAGTGGCCGCTGGCCCTGGCGAGCGGCCTGGGCCTGCTGGCCCTGGTGGCCGGCCTGGGCGCGGCTCTGTGGCAGAACCGGCAGATCCAGGCGGCCCGCCACGTGGCCGAGCAGCGCCTGGCCGGGGTGAAGAAGCTCACCCGCGACGTGGTGTTCCGCTACGGCGATGCGGTGACCTATCTGCCCGGCGGCCTGCAGGTCAAGGAGGCCATGATGGTGGACGCCGCCCAGCGTCTGCAGGCCTTTGCCGACCTGGCGGCGGACGACCCCGAGCTGCGCGCCGACGTGGCCACCGCCTGGGCGCGGCTGGCCTACATCCAGGGCGACGAGAACACCGCCACCCTGGGCAAGCCCGAGGACGCCATCGTCAACGCCGACCGTGCGCTGACCCTGGCTGTTGATGCCCTCGTCCAGCGCCAGGCCGACGCCGACTTCATGGTCTGGATGGCCCGCGCCCACGGCGCCCGTGGCCATGCCCTGCGCCAGCTCGATCGCAAGGACGAGGCCCGCGCGGCCTTCGAGGCCTCGCTGGCCACGCTGCAGCTGGGGCTGGGCGCCCCCCCCACGGCGCGCACCCTGCTGGTCGAGCAGGCCACCATGCGCCACGGCCTGGCCCAGCTGCTCTACCAGCCCGGCAACAACCATCTGGGCCGCCCGGCCGAAGCCCTGGCCCTGCTGCGCCAGGCCCGCAGCACGCTGGAAGCCCTGGAAGCCCAGGCCCATGACGTCGAGGTGGTCTACCAGCTGGGCACGGTGGTGGGCGGCATCGCCTTGGTCCACCTGGGCCAGGACGAGATGGACGAGGCCATCGCCCGGGCGCAGGAGACCGTGGCCCTGCGACGCCGCAGCGCCGAGGAGGACCCGAGCAGCACCGTCTATGCCGACGGCCTGATGACCGAGGCCAACAATCTGGGCTTTGCCCTGCTGCGCATGGCCCGCGGGGCCGAGGCCGTGCAGGCCACCACCCTGGCGCGCGAGACCGCCCTGCTGCTGGCGCGCCAGAACGGCCCGGC
>JBJOKP010000416.1:0-3594 GCA_046046045.1 Pseudomonadota bacterium
GTCTGGCCGCCGTCGAAGCGTTCGCCCCAGGCCTCGGGCTCCAGGCCGCAGGCTTCGAGAAAGCCGGCGCACCAGTCCTGCGCGTCGGCCAGTTCGGTGAGGGTTTGGGCGTCGTCGTCGCCGTCCGCCTGGGCCTCGTCCAGCTCCTCGTCCTCCAGCTCGGCCACGCTGAAGATGGGCTCCCAGCGTTCGGGCGCCTGGCTGAGGCGGGTGTCGATGTCATGCACATGGCGCAGCATCAGCATCATCAGGCGCTTCCTGGCCTTCTGGCTGGCAAAGGGCGCCGGGCCGCCGGCCGGGTCGTCGCCGCCCCAGATCAGGGGCAGCCAGGCGGCACCCGGATGCTGGTCCAGCGGCGTGGGGGCCAGCAGCAGGCCGGTCAGGAAGCCGTCCAGGATCTCGAGGTTCATGGCCTCGGGCAGCCCGGCCAGCAGATCGTCGAGCTGCTCCAGCTCGGCCTCGTTGAGCGGGCGGTGATCGGACTGCGGGTCGTAGCGGGGATATTCCTTGGCGGTGAGGTCTGGGGCGGGATCAGGGCGGGATCAGGACGGGAGCGGCATTCTGGCCCGTGCGGCGCCAGTCGCCCGTTCACACCATGAGACGACTTCCTGCCCAAGGCCGCAGCGCGCGGCGCCAGGCCGCTCCTACACTGGCCGACCCGAGACGGAGACAGCACCATGCCCAGACCCTTGCAGCGCCAGCGGGTGGACCTGTTGCAGGCCATGCCGGTGTTCGGCGCGCTGCGGCAGGACACGCTCGAACTGCTGCTGGACGAGGCCCGCATCCGCACCGTGGCGGCCGGCGACTACTTCTTCCGCGAGGGCGAGGACGCCCTGGCCATGTATGTGCTCGAAGCCGGCCGGGCCGCCGTGCTCAAGGTCTGGCAGGGCGAGGAATATCTGCTGCATGAGCTGGGGGCGGGCGATTGCCTGGGCGAGGTGGCCCTGCTCGACCTGCATCCGCGCAGCGCCTCGGTGCGTGCATTGGTGGACTGTCGCGCGATCGAGCTCACGCCGGCCGACCTGGCCCGCCTGGCCGAACACGACATGGAGCAGTTCGCTCTCATCCAGATGAACCTGGGCCGCGAACTGTGCCGCCGCCTGCGCATCGCCGACGAGCTGCTCTTCGCCAATGCCCGCCAGGGCGGCCGCCTGGGGCCCGACCTGGACAGCCTGCGGGTCTTCCATAGCCATTGAGGCGACCGACTGGCGGGGCGATCCGCGCTGATCACGCCTGGTCCATCACTGGGCCTCGGTGCCCGGCCGGATGGTGGCAGGCCTCTGCGGGGTCGAAGATCCGGCCATGAACTCCGCCCCTTCGACATCCTCTTCCTCATTCCTGCCCGACCTGAGCCCGGGCGCGCCGCTGAGCCGGGTCCGGGCCTTGGCCTTCGACGTGTTCGGCACCGTGGTCGACTGGCATGGCGGCGTGGCGCGCGAGGCCGCCGCCCAGGCCCGCCACCTGGGCGTGGGCGGCTTTGATGCGGCCGCCTTCGCCCTGGCCTGGCGGGCCGGCTATGCGCCGGCCATGGACCGGGTGCGCCGCGGTGAGCTGCCCTGGCAGAACATCGACGCCCTGCACCGCCTCATCCTGGATGACATCGCCCCGGCCCATGGCCTGGCGGGCCTGGACGAGGCGGCTCGTCGCGAGCTCAGCCACGCCTGGCACCGCCTGCCGCCCTGGGCCGACGCCGTGGCCGGCCTGCAGCGCCTCAAGGTGCGCTGGCCGGTGGTGACGCTCTCCAACGGCAATGTCTCGCTGCTGCTGGACATGGCCCGCCATGGCGGCCTGCCCTGGGACAGCATCGTCTCGGCCGAACTCTTCCACCACTACAAGCCCGATCCCGAGGCCTACCAGGGCTGTGCCCGGCTGCTGGATCTGGCGCCCCACGAACTCATGCTGGTGGCCGCCCATCCCTCGGACCTGCGCGCCGCGGCCGCCGCCGGCCTGCGCACGGCCTACGTGCTGCGCCCGCTGGAGCACGGCCCGGGCAGCCCGCCACCGCCCTGGCAGGACGGCGAGTTCGACGTGGCGGCCACCGATTTCCTCGACCTGGCGCAGCGCCTGGGCGGCGCAGGAGGCTGAGTTCGGCGCCTGTCCGCAGAACTTGAGACGAGGATTCGTGGCGTTCTTCACCTTGATCAAGGGCTTACCGTCGGGCTGCTGCGCTGCACAAATACTAGGGTTTACACTGATTTTGTTGCGCCGCACCACGGTGTGATGACGCTGGTCGCCGGGGACCCCCATGCGGGGTTCCGGCGCGCCGGCCACCCTGAATCACCCAATAGCCCGAGGGAAGTTCCCATGAAGATCCGTGCCACCGTCCTGACCCTGTCCCTGTTCGTGCTGGCCAGTGGTGCCGCCCAGGCGGCGCTGCCCTTCAGCCATCCGGCCATCGCTGGCCACCGCAGCGCGCCGATCGAGGCCGGTCTGCAGGCCCAGGCCAACAGCCCGGTGCTGGTCGGCCATCCCGCCAGCCCGCAGTGGGTGGTGGTGCATGCCAACCATGAACATCCCGCCGTGGTGGCCGCCAGCCAGGCCCGTGGCCTGGACGCCAACCACTTCCTGGTCCAGCCCCCGGCCACCACCCGCTGGACCGAGGTGCCCGCGGTCGACACCGTGGCCCAGATCGCCCGCCAGTAAGCCTGTCATGGGCCGGCCGGGCCGCCGTGAGGCACCCTGGTCCGGCCAGAGCCATCGGGCCCGACCCGAGCGCGGGCGCGTGACGGAGCCCGTACCATGGGGGTGATCAGGCATCGGCAACCCGCCGGTGACCCACCAGAACGCGCTCTCCCCCTCGATGGCTCAAGACCATGCTGTAACCCGGCCTGCGCGCCGCACGCCGGCCTCACGCGGTGCTGCCGCACAGGCGACGGCATCCCATGCATCCGCCCCTGATCACCCGGTCGACCCGGCGCCCCAGCCCCAGCGCCTGACCCTCTACACCCCGGCCGGCGTGCTGCTGCAGCGTGCCGGCCTGACGCTGGCAAAGAAGCGGCTCACCCAGCTGGGCTTTGCCGTCGAGGTGGATGCTGCCGCCCTGGCCAAGCACCAGCGCTTTGGCGGTGACGATGCCACCCGGCTCGCCGCCATCCACCGCGTGGCCGATGCCGCGCCGGACGTGGCCCTGGCCAGCCGGGGCGGCTACGGTCTCACCCGCCTGCTCGACCAGCTGGACTGGCAGCGTCTGGCGCGTTCGATCGAACGTGGCACGCGCTGGGTGGGCCATAGCGATGTCACCGCCCTGCATCTGGGCCTCCTGGCCCATACCGGTGCGGGCCGGCGCAGCTGGCTGGGGCCGCTGGCAGTGGACGATTTCGGCCGGCCCGAGGCCGAGGGCGGCCTGGACGAGGTGACGCCCGACTGCTTCTGCGAGGCGATGCGCGGCGAGCTGGAGGCGGTGGGCTTCCGCACCGCCACCGGCTTCGACGGCCTGGACGTGCAGGGCCGCCTGTGGGGCGGCAACCTCACCGTGCTGATGGCCCTGCTGGGCACGCCGCACTGGCCGCGCATCAGCGGCGGCATCCTGGTGCTGGAAGACATCAACGAACATCCCTACCGGGTGGAACGCATGCTGCTTCAGCTGCAGCAGGC
>JBJOKP010000417.1:0-3592 GCA_046046045.1 Pseudomonadota bacterium
CAGCCTGGGCCTCTACGGCCAGACCAGCGTGGAGCTCACGCCCTGGCTGCGCAGCATCGTCGGCCTGCGGGCGGACCGGGCCCGCTTCGAGGTGCGCGGCCTGAGCGATGCGGCCAACTCCGGCCGGGCGGCCGATCAGCAGCTCTCGCCCAAGCTGTCCTTCATCCTCGGGCCCTGGCAGCGCACCGAGGTCTTCCTCAACACCGGCCGCGGCCATCACAGCAACGATGCCCGCGGCGTCACGGCCCCCATCGACCCGGCCCCCGGCCTGGTGGCCGCACGCGGCAGCGAACTGGGCCTGCGCAGCGAATGGATCCCCGGCCTGCAGACCTCGCTGGCCCTGTGGCGCCTGGCCATGGACAGCGAGCTGGTCTATGTGGGTGACGCCGGCGTGACCGAGGCCAACCGCCCCAGCACGCGGCGTGGCGTGGAGTGGAACAACCGCTGGACGCCCCATCGCTGGCTGCTGGTGGACGCCGACCTGGCCTGGACCCATGCCCGCTTCGCCGATGCCGATCCGGCCGGCGACCGCATCCCCAACGCGGTCGACAAGGTCGGCTCGCTGGCCGTCACCCTGCGCGAGCTGGGCCCCTGGAGCAGCAGCCTGCAATGGCGCTACCTGGGCTCGGGCGCGCTGATCGAGGACAACAGCGTGCGCTCCCGGCCCTCGGTCACCACCAACTGGCGCCTCACCCGCCAGCTTGCGCCGCGCGTGGACCTCAGCCTGGATGTCTTCAATCTCCTCAACCGCAAGGTCAACGACATCGAATATTTCTACGAGTCCCAACTCCCAGGCGAGCTCGCGCCGGTGGCCGACCGCCACCTGCATCCGGCCGAGCCGCGCACGCTGAGGCTGAGCCTGCGGGTGAGTCTTTGAGGCTTTCCCCCCGCACCCGCTGGGATGGCGGGCCCTGGTGGTGCGGATCGTTCTCTGTGCCAGCACCCGGCCATCCAGGCCGGCCCGGCCACGGCCCCGGGCGGTGAGACGCTCAGGCGCCTGATCCGGCCGTGAGGCGCAATGCATTTGCCCCCTCCGGCAGTGGCCGCTGTCGGCGAGCGGCAACGGATCGCGGCTGGCGCCGCCTGGCCGACGGCACGTCAGCGGCGCGATGGTGAGGTTTCGTGTCCGAATGCCGAGGCCCGGCCCTGGATGGACGATGGCGCCCCTTAGACTGAAGCCGTGAGCACCCTCCGCCCCTGCCACGTCAACCCCCTGCGCCTGCCGCAGGGCGTGGCGCTGCGTGTGCGGGCCTGGGTGGCCCTGCTCGCCATGGTGGTGCTGACCCTGCTGCCCACGGTCAGCCAGGCCCTGGCCGCCCTGGACGGACGCAGTGGTGCGGCCTTGCTGGCCGGCGAGCTCTGCAGCGTCGCCTCGCCCGCGACGGCCGATGGAGGCCAGAGCCCTGCGGCCGATCCGGTCAGTGGGTCGATGCCGGCGGCCCAGCATCTGCAGCATTGCGCCGCCTGCCTGATGGGCGTGGACGCGCTGGGCCCACCGCCTGCACCCGCAGCGGCGGCCCGGCTGGTGCGGGCTGCGCCCGCGCCCTTGCCGGCCGATCTGGCCGCCCCGGCGCCGGCGCCGGCGCATCGCCGCGCCCAGCCGCGCGCACCGCCCGCCCTGACCTGAGTCGCGCCCCGGCGTGGCGGGGCGACGCCAGGTCCAGCACCTGCGCCGCCTGACTGCCCAGCCCGGGGTTCCGGCCCGGCGCTCACCTGCACGCATGCAGCCGAGTCGTCCGGACCTCAGGTTCAGATCAGGAAGGCGAGTGCCATGTCCATCCCCCGTCCCGTCGAGCGAGCCCTGGTCTCGCTCATCCTCGGCAGCGCCCTGGGCGCCGCCACCTCCATCGTCCTGGCCGGCCTGGCCATCGTGGCCGGTGAACGCCTGCCCCTGGGCGATGCCTTGTCACACGACCTGCCGGCCGTGCATGAGCTCCAGCTCATCCAGTACCCGCCAGCGCTGCCGCTGACCGCGGGTGCCCAGGCCGATCAGGCGCCGGTGCCCATGGCACCGGCTGTTCGCACCCTGCGCCGCGCCGGTGCCTGCCAGGCCAGTCCGGGCCGGGCGCCGCTGATGACCCGCCAGGAGATCGTCCCGCAAGCCCCGGCCCCCGCCCGGCTGGCCCTGGCCCACGGCATGACGGTGGAGGCCCAGCCATGAGCCGCGGTCCCACCTCCTTCTTCTCGCAGCTGACCGCCGGCCGGCGGCTGGCCCGCCTGACGGGTGACGCGCCTGATGCGGCCGTCCACCGCGCGGCCCGGCGGCGCTTCGACGACGCGATGGAAGCGCGCGACCGCCGCCTCATGCAGTGGCTGGTCATGGGCCATCTGGCGGCAGCCATGACCATCCTGGCCCTGGTCTACCTGGTCGCCAGCCAGCTCTCCGACCGGCCGACCGAACGCCTGGATGGCCAGCAACGCTTCCTGGCCCAGATGCGTCAGCGCCTGGTGCAGCAGGACGCGCCGCCGCGGCCCGCTGCGCCCATAGTTCCTCGCGCGATGCTGCCGGCCCCTGCGCCCGAGGTGGGGCTGCGCCCGCCCACAGAACTGGCCCCGGCCTGGGCCCGCACCCCGGACCTGGACGCTGCGGCGCCCCGGCCCTGAAGGAGGCACTTCATGAACTCCCTCCATCCGCACGATCAGGCCCTGGTCCCCGCCGTGGATGCCGCCCCGCAGACGTTGCCGCCAGCCGGCCTCTGGCGCTGGCGCCTCAACCTGCTGCTCAGCGGCAGCTGCCTGCTGCTGGCCCTGCTCAACCTGGGCCTGCTCACCAGCGCCTGGCTGGCGCCGGTGTCCAGCGCCCAGGCCCATGGCACTCGCATCGGCAGCCTGGTGATCGACCATCCCTATGCCACGCCCACACCGTCGGCTGCGCGGGTGGGGGCGGTCTACTTCCGGGCGGTCGAGAACACCGGCAAGCAGGCCGACAGGCTGGTGGCCGCCCGCACCGCCCTGGCCGAGCGGGTCGAGATCCACCACAGCGCGCAGGTGGATGGCGTGATGCAGATGCGGGCTCAGGACAGTCTGGAGGTTCCTGCCGGCAGCCGCATGGAACTTCGCCATGGCCGCGATGGCTACCACCTCATGCTGGTGGGCCTGCGCCAGCCGCTGAAGGTGGGCGACACCTTCAAGCTCAGCCTGCGCTTCGAGCAGGCTGGCGAGCGCGAGGTGGATGTCTGGGTGCAGCAAGTCAGGGGCGACCATGACCACAGCCAGCACAGGCATTGAGCGCCAGCGCCGCACCCGCTGCAAGCCGGCACCGCCGGCCAGGGGCGCCAAAGGCCCTGCCGCCGCGCCGGCCGCCGCCACGGCCAAGGCTGATCCCCTCAAGGTGGCGCTGCTGCTGCGTCGGCGTTTCCGCGACCCGGGGCTGGAGCGCACCCTGCGGCGTGTCTGCGCCGCCAGCTCGCTGGACCTGCAGCTGCTGTCCGGCCATGCCGCGCCCGTGATGTCCGACATGGGCTATCTGGTCGACCCCACCCTGCCGCTGGGCCTGTGCCCGGCCGACCTGGACCTGCTGGTGGTGCCCGGCGCGCCACGGGAAGCGGCCGAGCCGGCACGTGATCCGGCCCTGGTTCGCTGGCTGTCCAGC
>JBJOKP010000418.1:0-3584 GCA_046046045.1 Pseudomonadota bacterium
TCCTTGCGGCTGACGCGTGACGTGTTCCGCGAGACGCTGCGGCTCTATCCGCCGGTGGGCTTCTTCGTGCGCGAGGCGGCGCGCGGCTGCCCCATGCGGGACAAGCAGGTGAAGGCGGGCTCGACGGTGATGATTGCGCCCTGGCTGATCCAGCGACACCGCAAGTACTGGGCGGATCCGGACGCCTTCGACCCCGACCGCTACGAACGTGACGAGGCGGCCAGCCGCGAATCGCTGAAGAAGGCCTACCTGCCCTTCAGCATGGGGCCTCGGGTCTGCCTGGGGGCGGCCTTTGCGCAGCAGGAGGCCGTGCTCATCCTGGCCCAGCTGATGCGGCACTACCGCCTGGAGGCCGTGCCCGGCCATGTGCCCGAGCCGGCCGGCCGGCTCACCATCCGCTCTGACAACGGCGTGCGACTGCGCGTGCATCGCCGCGGCGGCGTTGCTGTCGCAGCGGCGGCGTCCGCATGACGGACGCGGCGGCCCCGCGGCGGGTGAAGCGCCGCTGCGTGCTATACGTCAGCGGCTTCGACCCCAAGGGCGCCGGCCATTACCACGCCCTGCTGCGCGACGAGGGCGGCCGCCAGGCGGCGCGGGATGGCTGGCAACTGGAGGTTGGCGCACGTCATCGCCTGCCCGGTGGCCGGGTGCAGTGGGCCGTGCAGGGGCGAGGCCTTGATGAGGCCGAGGCGGGGCTGGCCGACGAGGGCGTGGAGGTCGACTACGAGTTCCTGCGCTGGGATGACCTGATCCGGCGCCATTGGCCGCAGGGCCGGCTCGCTGTCTGGGCCGCCATCCTGCGCACCCAGGCGCTCTATCTGCGCACCGGAGCGACGGCGCGCATGCACCGCCTCTCCTGGCCCATCACCCTGGCCACCAGCCTGGGCCTGATCTGGCTGCTGGTGCTGGGCCTGCTCATCCCCGCCCTGGTGGCCGCCGTGGTGCTGGGCCTGGCACCCTGGACCGGCGGGCTGCTGGCCACGGCCCTGGGCCTGGCCTGGGGTGGCCTGCTGCTGCTGGCCTGGCAGCGGCTGGAGGCCCGCTACAACATGGACTGGGTGTCGCGCTGTCATGCCTACACGGGCCTGCAGGCGCTGGGCGCCGTGCCGGGGCTGGACGAGCGGATCGCCGACCATGCCCAGACCCTGATCCGCCACCTGCATGCGGCCGAGCATGACGAGGTGCTGCTGGTGGGCCACAGCCTGGGCAGCACGCTGGCGGTGCAGATCCTGGCCGAGGCGCTGAGGCGCGAGCCTGGCCTGTTGGCGGGTGGCCATCCTGGGCGCCCGGCGCCGTGCCTGAGCCTGCTCACCCTGGGACAGTGCCTGCCGCTGCTGGGCGTGTTGCCGGCGCCGTTGTCCGACCGGCTGCGCGCCGACCTGGCCGTGCTGGCCGCCGCCCCGGGCGAACTGGACTGGGTGGATTTCTCGGCCCCGCCCGATGCCTGCTGCTTCGCCCTGTGTGATCCCTACCCGGTGCTGGGCCTGGCTGACGTGCCGGCGGCAAGGCGGCCCAAGCTGCTCAATCCGCGCTTTGCCGAGATGTTCTCCCCTGAGCGCTACCGGGCCGTGCGGCGCGACAAGTTCGAGATGCACTTCCTCTACCTGCGCGCAGCCGACCGGCCCAGCGACTACGACTACTTCCGCATCGTGGCCGGCAGGCACACCCTGGCCCATCGTTTTGCCAGCCGGCCTGGCCAGACCACCTACCGCGGTCTGCAGGGTTGGGGGGCACGCCGGGCTTGACCCGGGCTGCCCTGGCAGCCCGCCGATTCGAGCGGGCCTGACCACGCCCTGGTCCACCTACCATCGCGCCATGCCCCTCCACCGACCGACCTTCGCCCCGGCACACGCAGAACACACCAAAGCCGGCCTGCCTCAACCCATCCCCGCATCGCCCTCGCGCAAGCCGGTGGGGGCGTCGCCGCGGCTGGTGCTGTCCCTGGTGCTCGGGCTCGTGGCTGCGCCCGCCAGCCTGGCGGCCGATGCACCGGCAGGCGGTGGCCTGAAGGCCCCGGGCTGGGGTTATCGCAGCCTGAGCGGCTGGGCGCGTGACCTGGTCTCGGAAGGCGACGCGCGCGGCGCGCCGCCGCGGGCCTATGTTGCGCCTGAAGAGGCCAGCATCGATCTGCCGCCTGCCGATGGCGTGCTGTCCACCCGGCGCATGGGTCGCCACCTGCGCACCATTCCGCTGGAAGTGGCGGGCACGGCCGCCGCCCTCACCGCCGTCGGCTTCACCAAATGGGGCTGGGGCGACTCGAAGTTCTTCGTCAGGCATGAAGGTGGCTTCGGACGCCAGACCAACAACGGCGGCATGGACAAGCTCGGCCACTTCTACACCACCTTCGTCATGGCCGACCTGATGGCTGACCGCATCCGGGCCAACGCCGGCTCGGCCGAGGCCGCCAGCGGTGCGGAATGGAGTGCCGCCGCATTCGCCTGGGCCCTCATGCTGGGCGTGGAAATCGGCGACGGCTACACCCGCCAGTACGGCTTCTCGACCGAGGACCTGCTGGCCGACACCCTGGGCGCGGGCTTTGCCGTCTGGCGGGCCCGCACGCCCGGTGCACGCCGGCTGATGGACTTCCGCCTGCTCTATGTGCCCTCGGCCTGGGAGCGCGAGGGCAACACCACCAGCAACCTCATGGTGCCGCCCTACCGCCGCAGCCGCTACCTGCTGGCCTTCAAGGGCAGCGGCATCGACGCCCTGAGCCAGGGGCCGGCCCGCTACCTCGAACTCCACGTCGGCTATGACGCACGTGGCTTCAGCAGCGTCGAGCGGCGCCTGGGCCATCCCAAGGAGCGCAGCGGCTATGGCGGCCTGGGCCTCAACCTCTCCGAACTGGTCTTCGGCCGTGCCCCCGCCCCAGGGCAGGGCGAGGACATCAGCGAACTGGGCTGGGCCGGCCGCAAGTACCTGGAGTACTACCAGGTGCCCTGGACCTCGGCCTATAACCGCTGAGCGCTGCACCGCCGTGCAGTTGTCAAGTGTCTGCTGAGCCGCATTGATTCCTGCGCTGTTCGATCGACTGCCCCGACCCTCCCATGGTCGGGGCCGCCAGCGAGGAGCCACATCAGATCCGGTCAGGTGCCGGGCACTGCCGTGGCGAGCTTTCACTCCTGCACCACGAAGCTGTTGACGGTCAGCACTGGCGCCCCGGTGAGGTTGGCGAACTTGGTGGAAGCAGGCGATCCAGCGCCATCGGGGTCGTAGTACAGATCGCCGGTGGTGGTGTTGTAGTAGATGCCACCGCCAGCGAAGTTGCCTGTGACTCCGGCGCCCATGTAGAGCTTGGTGATAGAGAGTGCGCCTGCAGCCCCCAGGGCCGTGAAGACATCGTTGTCCAGGCTGATGAGGTCACCGGCGGCGAAGTCGCCGATGCGGTCGACGTTGGTGGTGGCGTTGAGGGCGACGTCGAAGACGAAGCGGTCGGCATCGGCCCCGCCCAGCAGCGTGTCATTGCCCAGACCCCCGACCAGCGTGTCCGCGCCCGTGCCCCCGCGCAGCACATTGGCGTTGAGGTCGCCCGTGAGCGTGTCGGCGAAGTTCGAGCCCGTGAGATGCTCGATGCTGATCAGCGTGTC
>JBJOKP010000419.1:0-3581 GCA_046046045.1 Pseudomonadota bacterium
CTGGGCACCGAGCTGCCCCTGCTGGGCTGTCACACGCCCCATGTGCTGCTGGCGGCGGTGAGCGGTGCCCTCATGCTGGGCGCGCTGGGGCTGCTGCTCTCCGTGCACGTGAAGCAGCTGGAGAACTTCGCCGGCACGATGAACTTCGTCATCTTCCCCATGTATTTCATGTCCACCGCCCTCTATCCGCTCTGGAAGCTGGAGGAGAGCGGTGCCGTCTGGGTCTGGTGGATCGCCAGGTTCAACCCCTTCACCCACGCCGTGGAATGGCTGCGCTTCGCCCTCTACGGCCAGGACCCGGGCATCTCTCCCTGGATCGTGCTGGGCACGCTGGCGCTGTGCTTCGTCTTCGCCAGCTGGGGCTATGACCCGCAGCGCGGCTTCGGCGCCCTGACCAAGCGCCCGGGAGCCCCGGCATGATGGTGCTGCTGCGTCGCATCGGCGCTGGGCGCCAGCCTGCCGTGGCCGATCCGGCCCGGGCTCGTGGCCCTGAGCCCATCCTGCTGGAATGGGCCACCCTGGGCGGGCTGCTGCTGTTTGCCTCGTGGCTGCTGGGCACGCGCGGCGTGTGGCAGCTGCTGCTGAGCTCCGACCCCACCGGGCTGACCCTGGTGATCATCGTGATCTTCTTCACCGCCACGCTCTGGTGCGGCACCCGGTCGCGTGAACTGCAGCGCCAGCTGGCCCTGATCCAGCGGCCACCCGCCGACGCCGGCGGCTGGGCCCATGACTATCTTCAAGGCCTGGCGGGTGCACCGCGAGACGCCGATGCCCCGCTGGACCTGCTGATGGAAGCCACCCATGGCCCGCACCAGACGGCCTGGTGGGTCAACGGCATCCAGCTCAAGCTGGGCCTGCTGGGCAAGGTGATCGGCTTCTCCATCCTGGCCCTGCAGATCGGCAACCTGCAGAGCTTCGACCCCAACCAGTCGCAGGAGCTGCTCAAGAGCCTGACCACCGGCCTGGGCGTGGCCCTGCTCACCACCATGGTGGGCCTGGTGGGCAACATCCTGCTGGGCCTGCAGCTCACCCGGCTGGACCGTTTTGCCGACCAGATCGTGGCCGAGGCCCAGCGCCGCGGCCTGCAGGTCCGGGCCTGAGCCATGGGCAGGGCCATGCCATGAGTCGCCGCCGCCATGCCCGCGAGGCCGAGGTCGATCCCTTCTACGACATGTTGTTCAACATGCTGATCGCCTTCGTCTTCTGCTTCATCATCGCCCTGCTGGCGATGAACCCCAAGGCGCTCAAGGCCGGCGACATCCCGGCCAAGGCCGAATACATCCTCACCGTGTCCTGGCCGGACATGAACCCCGACGACATCGACACCTGGGTGCAGGATCCATCGGGCAACCTGGTCTGGTTCCGTGCCCGCGAGGCCGGGCTCATGCACCTGGACCGTGACGACCGCGGCATGGCCAATGACTCCATCATCGTCAACGGCCGCGAGGTGGTGAACCCGCTCAACCAGGAGGTGGTGACCCTGCGCGGCATCGCCCCGGGCGAATACACCGTCAATGCCCACTACTACGAGAGCAAGGACGGCAAGCCGGTGGATGTGACTGTCTCGGTGGTCAAGGTCAACCCGCGCGCCGAGGTGGTCTATTACGGCACGGTGGGCCTGGCCCGCAAGGGCGACGAGGCCACGGCCGTGCGCTTCACCGTGCTGCCCGACGGTGCGGTGGAGGGCATCAACACCCTGCCCAAGACCATCGTGCAGCGCATGTGAGCGCTGCGACCAGACCCTAGCCGAGCGACCCTGTTCTGCCGACTTCCGAGCCCATCCCGTTCCGCCGTCCATGACTCTCTCCGTCGTCCTCTCCTTCATCGCCCTGGCCGGCCTGGCCCTGCTGGCCCTGGTCTATTCACGCTGGCCGGCGTGGCTGCGCGCCCTGCTGGTGGTGGCGGTCACCGGCTTCTACTTCTATGCCGACGAGGCCGTGCACGGCATGTGGGGCTGGCCCAGCAGCGATGCCCTGCCCGAGCGTTTCGTGCTGCTGGCCACGGTGATCGAGGAACCCAGCGCCAAGAGCCCGGGCGCCCTCTACGTCTGGCTGCAGGCGCTGGAGAACGGCAAGCCCGGCAAGGCCCCGCGCGCCTATCAGCTGCCCTACACCAAGGACCTGCATGCCCTGCTCAACGAAGGCATGAAGAAGGCCCGCCAGGGTGTGACCCAGATGGGCACCTCCGAGCCCAAGCCGGGCAAGCGCGGCATCTCCTGGCTGCGCCCGGGCAGCGACGAGCAGGTGCTCAAGATCCGCGACCTGCCCGCGCCGCAGTTGCCGGAGAAGTGAGATGGGGCGGCAGCACATCAGCCTCCGCTGGCCCCGGGCCGGGAGCAACGTCCTCGCCCCCGCGCTGGTCCTGCTCCTGGCCGGCTGTGGCGCCAAGCCGGGCCAGGAGCTCTTCCCGCTCGACGCCGGCCACCGCTGGACCTATCGCCTGGCCAGCGAGATGGAGGGCGGCGCCACCGACAGCGAGATCGTGCGGATCGCCACCCTGGGCAGCGAAAGCCTGCCCAATGGCGCCGGCTCGGCCATGCGGCGGCGCAGTGCCTCGGGCATGGACTACTGGCTGCGCAGCGATGCCAGCGGCATCTGGCGGGTGGCCAGCAAGAGCGACGTGATGGCCGAACCGGCGCTCGACCCCGCCGAGGAGGCCAAGCGCCGCTACGTGCTCAAGGCGCCCATCGCCGTGGGCACGAGCTGGCAGGCCGACACCACCACCTATCTGCTGCGGCGGCGCGCCGAGTTCCCGCCCGAGATCCGCCACAGTCACCCCAAGATCCCCATGAGCTACCGCATCGAGGCCCTGGGCCAGGTGGTGCAGACCCAGGCCGGCCGCTTCGAGGGCTGCGTCAAGGTGCAGGGCACGGCCACGCTCAAGCTATTCGCCGATCCGGTGGTGGGCTGGACCGACCTGCCCCTGAGCACCACCGAGTGGTACTGCCCCGGCGTGGGCCTGGCCAGGCTGGAGCGGGTGGAACCGGCCAACTCCAGCTTCCTGCAGGGTGGCAAGCTGGTGATGGACCTGCAGGACTGGCAATGAGGGCCCCCGGGCGCCACTTCGAGACATGAGCGTGATGAAGACCCACAAGACTGCCAACCTCCCCGCTACCGGCCCGCAGAGCCCCGGCCGGCGCCGCTGCCTGCAACTGGCCGGCGCCGGCGGTCTGGCCTGGAGCGAGCGCGCCCTGGCTACCCTGGGCGTGAGCGGCCTGGGTTCACGGGCCTGGGCCAGCGACAGTTTTCCAACCCGTCCGATTTCGCTCTGGGTGCCCTGGCCGGCGGGCGGCGGCACCGACCTCACGATGCGCCTGCTGGCCCAGCTGGCCAGCAGCCAGCTCAACCAGCGCGTGGTGATCGAGAACAAGGCCGGTGCTGGCGGCACCCTGGCCATGCCGGTGCTGCAGCAGGCCCAGGGTGATGGCTACACCCTGGCCCAGGTGCCCCAGCCGGTGTTCCGCGCGCCCTATACGCAGAAGGTGCTGTGGGACCCCATCCGCGACACCACGCCCATCATCCAGGTTTCTGGCGTCACCTTTGGCGTGGTGGTGCAGGCCGGCAGCCCCTTCCGCACGCTGG
>JBJOKP010000420.1:0-3577 GCA_046046045.1 Pseudomonadota bacterium
CAGGTCGTCCATCACGTCGAGCATGTCGACTCCTTCCGTGGCCAGCACGCGCGCCAGCCCTTGGTCGATCTCGGCCTGCAGCGCCGCCAGGCGGGCGGCGCCGCGGCCGTCCGGCGCGGCCTCATCGCGGGCCTCCTGCGCCAGGCTGCGCACGCGCTCGCGCAGCGCCTGCACCAGGGCGTGGTAGCGCTGCAGGTGGCGCTGCACGTCGGCGAGCTCCTGCGTCTGGTGGAAGAGGCGCTGGGCCAGCACCTCCTGGCTGGGCAGGATGCGTTCGCGCAGGCGCTTGCCGAAGGCCTCGTCACGGATCTGCACCACCCGCTCCAGCAGGCCCGATTCCTCGATGCGCGCCTGCGGGTAGAGCTGCATCAGCCGCTCGGTGGCGATGAGGCCGTCGTGCAGCTCGATCTCGCCGCTGCGCACGCGCTGCTGCAGCACACCGCGCGGCACGCCCACCAGGTGGGCGGCGCGCCACACCGTCAGCCATTGCGCCATGGGGCCTCCATCGGCCCGTCGGGCGGGCTGCAGCGGTCGAGGTAGCGGGCACGCAGCAGCAGGCGCGGCGCGGCCGGGTCATCCTGAAAGGCACTGCGGTCGTGCAGCACGTTGAGGCCGACGATGCCCATGCCGGCGTCCAGCCGCAGGCCCACGCGGCCGGGGCAGTGCGGCGCGTCCAGCAGGGCCGGCAGGCGCGCCGCGGCAGCCTGGGTGGCGGGGTCTTCGCGCCAGGCGATGCTGCGCGTGCGCGCGGTGTAGCGCAGGTGCAGGGCTGGTCGGCCCCAGGCATCGGCCTCGACGGTGAAGACCGGGCCGGACTGGGCCGCGCGCGCCTCGCCGCTGGCGCCGTGGCGCGCCGGGATGGTCATGGCCTGCGGGTGCATGAGGGCGCGGACCAGCGTCGGGTCTTCGTCGCGCAGGGCGATGTAGGCCAGCTCGTGGTCGAGCAGGCGGTTGAGGCCGCCCTCCTGCGCCGGCCGCACCGCGTGCAGGATCATGGCGTGGATGCGCCGTGCGTGCGGGTGGTAGTAGCCGTCGGTGTGCCAGCGGATGGCGCGGTCGGTATAGGGGATGAAGGCGCCGCCGTCGCTGGCGCGGGCATCGCCGTTGCCGGCCTTCACGGTGATCTGCGAGATGCCGTCCTCCTCGGCCAGCCAGTTGGCATCCAGGCGCAGCAGGCCGAGCTGGGCGCCCAGGGCCTGGACCGCGGCCTGGGCCTGGGCGACGTCCCTGTCGGCCTCGGCCCGTGCCGCCAAGCTGGTGACACGGTAGACCGCCACGCTGCAGCGCGCGATGCGGGCCAGCAGCGCGGCCCGTTCGGCGCCATCCAGGCGGGCCGGGTCCTTGATCTCGACGAGCAGGTCGTCGGCCTGGCGTGGCGCATGGGCGAGCTTCCAGGCCCGCCAGGCCCGGTAGGCGGCCGCATCGTGCAGGTCGAAGGGGTTGCCGCCCGCGTGGGCGGGTGTCTCGAGGACGGGCAGGACGGCGTTCATGGGCAGCTCATTCGCCGTTCAGGGTGGCGCGGCGGCGGGGCCGCGGGCTGGGGTCGAAGAGCTCGCGCAGCGAGCGCTGCACGATCTCGAGCGCATCAGGCACTTCCAGGGCCATGAGCTGGTCGATCACCCAGTGCCGATCCTTGGCCGGCAGGAGTGGCTCGACCCTGCCAGCGAAGAAGCGCACGTAGGCAAAGCTGGGCGTGAAGCCTTCGCCCACCGGCGGTCGGGTGCCAGCGGGCGGGTCTTCGGCAGCGCCGCCGCGCCGCGCGGGCGCCTCGCCGTCGAAGTCGGCATAGAGTGGCGCGGCAGTGTTGAAGGCGTCGATGAAGACGTCCTCGTGCGTACCCTGCGCCGTCGGCGGCGGGCCAAGCAGCTCGCGCGCGTTTTCGCCGTAGTGGCGTGCCGCGTGACGCACCAGGCCGATGACGAAGGCCATGCGGTCATCCGGCGCCAGACGGGCGTGCACGACGCGGTCGCAGACGGTGCAGAGGAAGACCAGGGCCTCGCGCAGCACGTCGAAGTAGGCCGGCCCGGCGTCGATGTCGAAATCTGCATTGCGCAGGCGCTTGACCATCTGGTGCGCCACGCGCCAGCAGATGAAGGCCATCGCACCGGCCTGCTCGGCGGCATCGTGCTGCTCGCCGGGCTTGAACCAGCGGCTCTTGATGCGCATCGCCGGCAGCGTGCTCATGCGCGGCTCCGTGCTGACCGGACACAGCGGCGGACGCGGCGCGGCACCATCAGTAGCCGCCCTTGCCCAGGGGCTGGGGCAGGCCGGCGACCTTGCAGCCCTGCTTGGCCGGGCCCACCGGGAAGAGGTCATAGAGCGTCTTGCTCTCGCAGCCGGGGATGATCTCGGCCATGCCCTTGAGCATGTTGCGGAAGTTGGGCGTGTGGCCGTTCTCGCGGTATTCGTCGCGCAGGTAGGCGACCACCTTCCAGTGGTTCTCGGTCAGGGTGAGGCCTTCGGCCTCGGCGATCACCTGCACGACCTCGTCGCTGTAGTCGGCTTCGAGCAGGTACCCCTGGTCGTCCGTGTCTAGCGTCTGGCCATTGACGGTGTAGGGCATGGTCTTGTCTCCGTCGCGCCCGGTCCATGGGCGCCTGTCGTCGGGGTTGCGAAAGGGTCGTGCGGCAGGTTCACCCAGGCGGGGTGCCCACCGCTGCGGCGGACTTGTGCGGCACGAAGAGGCCGCAGCCCAGGCGCCGATGCAGGCCCAGGCCGTGTTCGAGCAGGCGCTGCGCATCGGCTGCGCCGAGCTGGTCGACCATCAGGCTGTGGCCGGCCAGGCGGGTGGGCAGGGCCTGGCCCGACCCGGCGAGCGACCAGGGCCCTTCGCGCTGCTGGCGCCGGCCGCAGATGACGCGGCCGCGGATGGCCAGGGCGCGCAGGCCGCGCGTGGCCGCCTGCATGAAGGCCAACTCGGCAACGGCTGCCGCGGCCGGGTCGACCGGATCGACGCCAACCGGTGTGGCGAGGCCGACCTCCAGGGTCACGAAGTGGGCGTAGAGCGTGGTCCAGGGCAGCAACTCGCGCGCCTGCGGGCGGTGCAGGGTCAGGGTGAGATCGCCGCCCAGATCCAGCGGGCTCGCTGCCAGGCCCTGTGGGCCGGCCAGTCGGTCCAGCGCGGCGCGGGCCACGCGCGCCACCAGGCGGGTGCGGCGTGAGAGCAGCCCGCCGGCCGCGAGGTGCAGTTCGTGCACGCCGCTGCCCGGCACGTCGGCCCAGCCGGGGCAGGCACGGTCAAGGGCGGCCACCAGACGCGGGTGATGGCCAGCCGGCAGGGCCGGGCCGCTGCATCGCAGCTCAAAGGCAAGCTCCACCAGCACGGCTGCAGGTGGCGCGGCGGGCGCCGTGCCGACCGTGCCGAAGAGATCCTCGTCGACGTGCAGGGCGTCGTCCATCACGCGAGCCTGGCTGTTCACCGCGGCCCTCCGTCGGCCTCGCCCTGCGGCGCGGGGGCGCCGCCTCCGGGCTGGGCCTGTGCCCAGTCGAGCAGCGCCTGGCCCCAGGCGCGTGCGGTCCCGGGGTCGACGTCGAAGATGGTGAAGCGGCTCTTCTCGCGGATGCGCGTGCGCAGCAG
>JBJOKP010000421.1:0-3567 GCA_046046045.1 Pseudomonadota bacterium
CCCGGGCAATCGCCACGCGCTGCTGCTGGCCGCCCGAGAGCTGGCCGGGGAACTTGTCCTTGTGGGCCATGAGGCCCACGCGGTCCAGCATCTTCATGCCGCGGGCCACGGCGTCGTCCTTGCTGCGGCCCAGCACCTTGACCTGGGCCAGGGCCAGGTTGTCGGTCACCGACAGGTGCGGGAACAGCTCGAAGTGCTGGAACACCATGCCCACATGGCTGCGCAGCTTGGGCAGGTTGGTCTTGGGGTCGCTGATGCTGGTGCCGTTGACGACGATGTCGCCCTGCTGGATGGGCTCCAGCGCGTTGACCGTCTTGATCAGCGTGCTCTTGCCCGAGCCCGAGGGGCCGCAGACCACCACCACCTCGCCCTTCTTGATCTCGGTGCTGCAGTCGGTCAGCACCTGGAAGCTGCCGTACCACTTGGAGACGTTCTGGATCTTGATCATGGAATCCTCGGGAGGTGTTCAGCGGATGATGGCAATGCGCTTCTGCAGCCGTTTCACCAGCATGGAGAGGCTGAAGCTGAGCACGAAGTAGACGCAGGCGGCCACCAGATAGGTCTCGACCGGGCGGTTGAAGTTCTTGCCTGCCACCTCGAAGCCCTTGAGCAGGTCGTAGGCGCCGATGGCATAGACCAGCGAGGTGTCCTGGAACAGGATGATGGTCTGGGTGAGCAGCACCGGCAGCATGTTGCGCAAGGCCTGGGGCAGCACCACCAGCTGCATGGTCTGGCGATAGGTCATGCCCATGGCATAGCCGGCATGGACCTGGCCCTTGGACACGCTCTGGATGCCGGCCCGCATGATCTCCGAGTAGTAGGCCGACTCGAAGAGGGTGAAGGTCACGATGGCCGAGATCTCCGCGCCCATGGGCCGCCCGATGATGAGCGGGATGAGCAGGAAGAACCACAGGATCACCATCACCAGCGGGATGGAGCGCATGGTGTTGACGTAGAAGCTGGCCGGCCACTCCAGCGCCCGCTTGCCCGACAGGCGCATCAGCGCCAGCAGCGTGCCCAGCACGATGCCGCCCGTCATGGCGATGAGGGTGAGCTGCAGCGAGAAGACCAGGCCCTTGGCGACATAGTCGGCCAGCACCTGGGCGGTGAGGAAGGAGAAGTCGAGGTTCATCGTCCACCCCCCGCACCGATGGTGCCCGGAATGCGCAGGCGCTCTTCCACCAGCAGGGCCAGACGGTTCACCACGAAGGCCGAGACGAAGTAGAGCCCCGTCACCGCCAGGTAGATCTCCACCCCGCGCGAGGTCTCCTCCTGCGCCTGCATGGCGAACATGGTGAGTTCGGCAATCGACACGGCAAAGGCCACCGAGGAGTTCTTGATGATGTTCATCGACTCGCTGGTCAGCGGCGGGATGACGATGCGCAGGGCCACCGGCAACAGCACGTGGCGGTAGGTCTGCGGCAGGGTCAGGCCCAGGGCCAGGCCGGCGTAGCGCTGGCCCTTGGGCAGGGTGTGGATGCCGGCACGCACCTGCTCGGAGACCCGCGCCGAGGTGAAGAAGCCCAGGCCCAGCACCACCAGCACGAAGCTGGGCACGTCCTTGAGCGGCGGGATCAGCTGCGGCACCACGTGGTACCAGAGAAAGATCTGCACCAGCAGCGGGATGTTGCGGAACAGCTCGGTCCAGGCATTGCCCAGGAAGACCAGGCCGCGGTGCGGCACGGTGCGCAGGATGCCCATGACCATGCCCACCGCCAGGGCGACGATGAGGGCCAGCGCCGCGACCGAGAGGGTCCAGCCCCAGGCCGAGAGCAGCCAGTTCAGATAGGTGACATCACCGCCTCGTCCGAAGCAGCCGGCCACCACCTCGCTGTTGTCGAGGGTGTTGCGGCAGAAGACCTGCCAGTCCCAAGTCGCCAAGATGGTCCTCCTGGTGGTTTGCGGGGGAGATCGCGCCCGGCCCCGCGGGGCCGGACGCGATCAGCTCATCACTTCTTGGCGTAGTCTTCCATCGGCTTGTCGTTGGGGTTGGCCCAGGCGGCCTTGGTGGCCTCCGACAGCGGCAGGCCCACCTTGGTGTTGGCCGGCGGGATGGGCTGCATGAACCACTTGTCGTAGAGCTTGGCCAGTTCGCCGCTCTTGACCATGGCCTTGATGCTGTCGTCCACCGCCTTCTTGAAGGCCGGGTCGTCCTTGCGCAGCATGCAGGCGATGGGCTCCACCGAGAGCACCTCGCCGACGATCCTGAAGTCGGCCGGGTTCTTGGCCTTGCTGATGTTGCCCGCCAGGATCTGGCCGTCCATCACGAAGGCATCGGCGCGGCCCGACTCCAGCAGCAGGAAGCTGTCGGCGTGGTCCTTGCCGAAGACTTCCTTGAAGTCCACGCCGGTGGCCTTCTCGTGCTTGCGCAGGGTCTGCACGCTGGTGGTGCCGGTGGTGGTGGCCACCGTCTTGCCGTTGAGCTGGTTGATCGAGGTGATGCCGGAATTGGCCTTCACGGCGATGCGCACCTCTTCCACATAGGTGGTCATCGCGAAAGCGACGTCCTTCTGGCGCGCGGCGTTGTTGGTGGTGGAGCCGCACTCCAGGTCCACTGTGCCGTTCTGCACCAGGGGGATGCGGTTCTGCGAGGTCACCGGCTGGTACTTGACCTCCAGCTTGGCCAGGCCCAGCTGCTTCTTGAGGTCGGCACTGACGTGTTCGGCCATCTCGGTGTGGAAGCCGGCGTATTTGCCGCCGCCCAGGGTGAAGGCCAGCGCGCCGGAGGATTCACGCGTGCCCAGGGTGATGGCACCGCTGTCCTTGATCTTCTTGAGCGTGTCGGTGGACTGGGCCTGGGCCGTCAGGGCCAGCAGCAGGGCGCCGGCGGCGACGGCGGTATGACGGAGGGAGAGGGGCGAGCTGCTCATGGTGAGGCGTTCCGTTCTGGGGGAGGAGAGGAAAGGAGCCCGGGCCCGGAGCGCGGACTCCACACGCGCCAGGCCGCAGGCCCGGCGTGCAGGTTGCACAGAATAGGCCAGCCAAGGCTGGCCCAGGGCTGTGCGGCCCTGGGGGAAAACGGCAGGCGCAGGCCGTCGCCGCAGGGCGCACGACTGTCAGTCGCGCGGGCGGTCATTGGGGTTCTTGTAGAGGGCGAGCAGTTCGTCCGAGGGCGGCCACGCCAGGTTCAGGCCCTTGGGCGGGATGGGCTTCTGGAACCAGCGCTGGTAGAGCCTGAGGGCCTCGCCGCCTTGCATCAGGCGGGCCAGGCCGGCATCGACGATGCGCTTGAAACCCGGGTCGTCGCGCCGCATGGCGCAGGCATAGACCTCGGTGGACATGGGCCGGCCGACCACGCGCCAGTCCTCGGGCCGCTGGGCACCGGCGCGCAGGCCGTGCAGCAGGGCGTCATCCATCATGAAGGCCTCGGCCTCGCCGGCCTGCAGGCGCTGGAAGGCCTCGCCATGGTCGCGCGCCGCCACGATGGTGACCGCCAGGCGCTGGCGCTCGGCATGGGTGTGCAGCAGGCGCTCGGAGGTGGTGCCGGCGGTGACGACCACGCGCCGGCCGCCCAGGTCGGCAAAGTCCTGGATGGGCCGGGCTTCCGCCCCGGCCGCCAGGGCCGTG
>JBJOKP010000422.1:0-3564 GCA_046046045.1 Pseudomonadota bacterium
CATCGCCATCAAGGCCGCCCAGACCGGCCACTTGGTGCTCTCCACCCTGCACACCAACGACGCGCCGACCACCCTGACCCGGCTGCTCAACATGGGCGTGCCGCCCTTCAACATCGCCGCCAGCGTCATCCTCATCACCGCCCAGCGCCTGGCGCGCAAGCTGTGCGAGAACTGCAAGAAGCCGGCGGACTATCCGCGCGAGGCCCTGCTGCGCGCCGGCTTCAAGGCCGAGGAACTGGACGGCGCCTGGAAGCCCTACAAGGCCGTGGGCTGCTCATCCTGCAACAACGGCTACCGCGGCCGGGTGGGCATCTACCAGGCCATGCCCATCACCGAGACCCTGCAGCGCATGATCCTGGCTGAGGGCACGGCCATGGACATTGCCGAACAGGCAACCCGCGAAGGCGTCCGCGACCTGCGCCTATCCGGCCTGGTCAAGGTGCGCAATGGCCAGACCACACTCGAAGAGGTGATTGCCGTCACCAATCAGTGACGGGTTGCCGCCATGGATAGCCCGATACTTGCGACCGGTCGGTCCGCCACCGCCTTTCACTAATTCCGCATTTCCCCGAGGACGCAGCCCATGGCCACAGCCAATCCGGCAACGGCACGCCAGCAGCAGATCAAGGACTTCGTCTTCGAGTGGGAAGGCCGCGACCGCAATGGCAAGACCGTGCGGGGCGAGATGCGGGCCGGCGGCGAGGCCATGGTCAACGCCACCCTGCGGCGCCAGGGCATCATGGTCAGCAAGGTCAAGCGGCGCCGTGCCAGCGCCGGGCAGCGCATCAAGGCCAAGGAGATCGCGATCTTCACGCGCCAGCTGGCCACCATGCTGCGCGCCGGCGTGCCCCTGCTGCAGTCCTTCGACATCGTGGCCCGCGGCAGCAACAACCCGCGCATGGCCCGGCTGCTGACCGACATCCGCAACGACGTCGAGACCGGCACCAGCCTGGCCTCGGCCTTCCGCAAGCATCCGCTGCAGTTCGACGCCCTGTTCTGCAACCTGATCGAGGCCGGCGAGGCCGCTGGCATCCTGGAAACCCTGCTGGAGCGCCTGGCCACCTACCAGGAAAAGACGCTGGAGATCAAGGCCAAGGTGCGCTCGGCCCTGGTCTACCCGGCCGCCGTGCTGGTGGTGGCCTTCATCGTCGTGACCCTGCTGATGCTCTGGGTCATCCCGGCCTTCAAGGACATCTTCAAGGGCTTCGGCGCCGACCTGCCCCTGCCCACGCTGATGGTGATCTCGCTCTCCGAGGTCTTCGTGCAGTACTGGTGGGTGATCTTCGGCAGCCTGCTGGGCGGAGGCTATCTCTTCTTCCAGACCTGGCAGCGCAGCGAAAGCATGCAGTTCACCATGGATCGCCTCATGCTCAAGCTGCCCATCTTCGGCCAGCTGCTGCACAAGGCGGCGGTGGCGCGCTGGGCGCGCACCCTCTCCACCATGTTCGGCGCCGGCGTGCCGCTGGTGGAGGCACTCGATTCCGTCGGCGGGGCCTCGGGCAACCGGGTGTTCCAGAACGCCACCGACCAGATCCAGCGCAGCGTCGCCACCGGTGCGGCCCTCACCACCTCCATGCAGACCACCGCCATCTTCCCGAACATGGTGCTGCAGATGACCTCGATCGGCGAGGAATCCGGCTCGCTCGACGCCATGCTCAGCAAGGTGGCCGACTTCTACGAAGGCGAGGTGGACGAGGCGGTGAAGTCGCTCTCCTCGCTGATGGAGCCCATCATCATCGTCTTCCTGGGCACGCTGATCGGCGGCATCGTGGTCGCCATGTACCTGCCCATCTTCAAGCTCGGCCAGGTGGTCTGAGGACTTGAATCCGGCATGAGCAGCGGCTTGCTTGACACCCTGGGCGCGTCGCTGGCGCCCCTGCTCTCGCCCGCCGGCCTGGCCCTGATCGGTCTGCTGATCGGCAGCTTCCTGAACGTGGTCATCCACCGCCTGCCGCTGATGCTGGAGAGCCGCTGGAAGTCCGAAAGCGCCGAACTGCTGGGCCAGGACGCGCCGGCCGACCCCCACGCCGGCCTGGGCCTGTGGGCGCCGCGCTCGCGCTGCCCGCACTGCGGCCACGTCATCACCTGGCACGAGAACATGCCGGTGATCAGCTGGCTGCTGCTGCGTGGCCGCTGCTCGGCCTGCAAGGCGCCCATCAGCTGGCGCTATCCGCTGGTGGAGATCAGCTGCGCCCTGCTCTTCGCCGGTCTCTCGCTGCACTTCGGCGCGCAGCCGTCCACCCTGCTCTGGTGCGGCTTCGGCGCGACGCTGCTGGCCCTGGCCCTGATCGACTGGGACACCACCCTGCTGCCCGACGACCTGACCCAGCCCCTGCTCTGGGCCGGCCTGCTGGCGGCCATGCTGGGCTGGAGCGGCCTGCCGCTCACCCAGGCCCTGTGGGGCGCCATCGCCGGCTACCTCAGCCTGTGGAGCGTGACGGCCCTCTTCAAGCTGGCCACCGGCAAGGTCGGCATGGGCGCGGGCGACTTCAAGCTGCTGGCCGCCCTGGGCGCCTGGCTGGGCGTGACCATGATCCTGCCCATCATCCTGGCGGCCTCGCTGATCGGCGCCGTGGTGGGCATCGCCATGAAGGTGACCGGCCAGCTGCGCGAGGGCCGCTACGTGCCCTTCGGCCCCTTCCTCGCCGGTGCCGGCCTGGCCATGCTGCTGGCCGGCCAGGAGCGGGTGATGGACTGGCTGGGCTGGTACTTCTGATGGTGGCGGCCTCGACGCCGACGCTGCCTGCGGGCCCGTCGGCCACCGGGCTGGACATCGGGCTGACCGGCGGCATCGGCAGCGGCAAGAGCACGGTGGCCAGGCTCTGGGCCGACCTCGGCGCCGTCATCATCGACACCGACGCCATCGCCCACCGCTTGACCGCCCCGGGCGGCGCCGGCATCGCCCCCATCGCCGCCCAGTTCGGCGCGGCCATGATCGACACCCAGGGCGCGCTCGACCGCGCCCGCATGCGTGAGCTGGTCTTCCGCGAGCCGGGCGCCCGGGCCGAGCTGGAAGCCATCCTCCACCCCCTGATCCGCCAGCACACCGAGGCGGCCGCGGCCGCCACGGCGCCGGAGGCCGTGCGCGTCTTCGACGTGCCGCTGCTGGTGGAATCCAGCCGCTGGCGCGAGCGGGTCCACAAGGTGCTGGTGGTGGACTGCGAGGAGGCGACCCAGATCGCCCGCGTCATGGCCCGCAATGCCTGGACCGAAGACGCGGTGCGCCGTGTCATCGCCCAGCAGGCCAGCCGCGAGCGCCGCCGCGCCGTGGCCGATGCCGTCATCCTCAACGACGGCAAGACCATCGAGGCCCTGCGCGCCGAGGTGCAAGCGCTCTGGCAGGCCTGGACCGGCCGGCCCGTGTGAAACAATCCCGCCGCCGCCGCGGGGCCGGGTGTCTCTCTCGCCCGACAGCCCATGCGCAGGCGGGGAGTCTCACGCCTTGATCGTCGCCTACGAATACCCCTTCCACGAGAGCATCCGCACGATGCTGCGGCTGGAGCAGCTCTTCGGCCGCCTGGAACTGCTGCGCGCCCGCGACCACGCGGTGGACCACCACTACGC
>JBJOKP010000423.1:0-3558 GCA_046046045.1 Pseudomonadota bacterium
CCAGCTGGGCCTGGTGGAGATGACGCGGAAGCGCACCCGCGAATCGCTCAGCCACATGTTGTGCGAGACCTGCCCCACCTGCGGCGGCCGCAGCCAGGTGAAGACCGCCCGCAGCGTGTGCTACGAGATCCTGCGCGAGATCCTGCGCGAGGCGCGCCAGTTCGACCCCAAGGAGTTCCGCGTCATCGCCGCCCCTGGCGTCATCGAGATGCTGCTGGACGAGGAAAGCCCGCACCTGGCCGGACTGTCGGAATTTGTCGGCAAGCCCATCTCGCTGCAGGCCGAGGCCACGATGAATCCGGAGCGCTACGACATCGTGTTGATGTAGGGGAGGCGGGGGACAGCCCTCGCTGCATGTCTGGCGCTGCCGCTAGGCGCTGGCTCATCAATTCGTTCATTCGTTCGATCATTAGAATGATCGGATGGACAAGCGCAAGCTCAAGGACCTGCTCTATGAGCAGGTGGCCCGCATCGGCAAGGCCCTGGCCAGCCCCAAGCGGCTGGAGATCCTGGAGCTGCTGGCCCAGGGCGAACGGGCGGTGGAGCAGATCGCCGCCGGTGCGGCCATCGACATCAAGCTCGCCAGCGCCCACCTGAAGGCGCTCAGGGACGCCCGCCTCGTGCAGGTGAGGCGCGACGGCAAGCGCATGGTCTACCGGCTGAGTGGCGACGACGTGGCCCAGCTCGGCGTGGGCCTGCGCGAGGTGGCCGAGGCCCATCTGGTCGAGCTGCAGCTGGCCTTGCAGCAGATGGTGGCCGATCCCGACAGCCTGGTCCAGCTGGACCGGGACACCTTGATGGCCCGGGCGCGCCAGGGGGACCTGGTGGTGCTCGACGTGCGACCTGCCGAGGAATACGCCGCGGCCCATCTGCCCTTTGCCCGCTCCCTGCCCCTGCCCGAACTGAGCCAGCGGCTGGCGGAGCTGCCGCCTGATCTGGCCATCGTGGCCTACTGCCGCGGGCCTTTCTGCCTGATGTCCGACGAAGCCGTGACCCTGCTGCGGGCGCAGGGCTATACGGCCTTCAAGAGCCGGGACGGCGTGAGTGACTGGCTGGCTGCCGGCCTGCCGCTGGAGCGGGCCTGATGGTCCATCCGCCTCGCCCCGTGCAATGCCGCCAGGTCCTGGGCATCCGGGCCCATCGCAGCCAGGTCTTGCTCCAGCTCGTGCAGGTGCTGCTGGTGGGCATGACGCTGGGCGTGATGCGCAATGTCGTGCCCGCCTTGGCCGAGAACGAGTTTGGCGTGCCGCGGGGGGCCTTCCTGCTGCTGGTCACCTTTGTGCTTGCCTTCGGCCTGGTGAAGGGCTGCATGAACTTTCTGGCCGGCCGGCTTGCCGAGGCCTGGGGGCGGCGCCGGGTGTTGCTGCTGGGCTGGCTGGTGGCCGTGCCCGTCCCCCTGATGATTCACCATGCGCCGAGCTGGCCCTGGGTGGTTGCCGCCACCGTGCTGCTGGGGGTGAACCAGGGCCTGGCCTGGTCGATGACCCAGACCGCCGTGCTGGACCTCACGCGCGACGACCAGCGCGGCCTGGTGATCGGCCTGAACGAGTTTGCCGGCTACGTCGGCCTGGCACTGGCGGCCGTGGCCACCGGCTACCTCGCCGAGGCGCTGGGTCCGCGCACCGGTCTCCTGCTGTTCGGATCCGTCACCATCGGACTGGCTGTCCTGCTGGCGGCCGGGTTTGTCGTCGAGACACTGCCCTGGGCACGTGCTGCAGCGCAGGAGTGGGAAGGCACCGCGGCGGCCAGCGAGGGACGTGCAGGGGCTGCCCCGCCCTCGACCCTTGAAGTCTTCGCCTTGATGAGCTGGCGTGATCGCCGCCTTGTCGCGCTCTGCCAGGCCGGCCTGGTGGAGAAGTTCGTCGATGCCCTGGTCTGGGTGTTCTGGCCCGTCTACCTGCACCTTCGGGGACTGGATCTGCCCCGTGTGGGCTGGATCGTTGGCGTCTATGGCTGCACCTGGGGAGTGGCTCAGCTCGTCACCGGCCGCTTGTCCGACCGCCTCGGCCGGCAGCGGCTCAATGTCGGGGGCATGTGGCTCTGCGGCGCGGGCGTGGCCCTGTTTCCTCTGGGCTCGGGACTGCTGGGCTGGAGCCTGGCCGCGGCGGTCACCGGCCTGGGCATGGCCATGCTCTACCCCAACCTGAGTGCGGCGGTGGCGGACATTGCCCCGGCCGCCTGGCGGGCCTCGGCCATCGGCATCTACCGCTTCTGGCGCGATCTCGGCTATGGCCTGGGCGCCCTGGGTCTGGGTCTGACGGCGGCCCTGGGCGGGCAGATCGAGTCCGCGTTCTGGTTCGTGAGTCTCGCCATGCTGGCCTCCGGGGCACTGCTTCATGTCTGGGGCGAGGAAACCCATCCAGCCTGGCGAGTGGCGGACTGAGGGCACATGCATCCCTTTCATGCCCTTGCGCGGACCCGGTCTGACGTCGTCTGGCCGCGGCGTGGCCGCCTAGGCGCCTTCGGGCTGGGGTTGACCGTGGCCCTGCATGCGGGACTGGCCGGGCTGCTGCTCCCGGGATGGTTGGGGCAGGGCGTGACGCCGCGCGCCGCGCCGACCCGGCCACCGCCGGTGCTGATGATCAAGGTCCGGCCGCCGGAGCCGCTGCGCAGACTTCCGCCACCATCGCCAGCCTTGACCAGGCCGCCACCCCGGCCGGATCTGCCGGCCTGGGAGCCGCAGCGTCCGGTGGCGGCCCCTCCCACGGCCCAGCCACCCGTGCGTGCCATCCAGGCTGCGCCCCCTGCACCCACGGCCGAAGAGTGGGCCTTTGCGGGCAGCTACACGCTCAAGAACAGCAAGGCCTACCGACACACCTGGGGCCAGCAGGTGCGCAGCATGATGGGCACGGCGGTGGAGGGGCCGGACCAGGGCATGGTGCGTTTCCGCGTGGAGATTGCGCCCGATGGCCAGCTGGCCAGTCTCGAAACCCTGTGGTCCACCTCCGCGGTGGCCGAGCGTCTGGCCCGCCAGGCCATCGCCGCCATGCCGCGCTGGCCGGCCACGCCCACCGGCCAGCCGCTGATCTTCGAAAAGACCATCGCCTTCTCACCCTTTGCCCATGACGACCGGCCGCTCTACCGCGATGACTGCCAGCCCGATCCGCCGGTCTTCAGCAATCCCTTTGCCTGGAACGGCCAGGCCGAGCCGGGCCAGAAGGCTTATGCGGGGGCGACCAAGCTGGATCCTCAGGCCCTGGCCGACTGCCTCAAGCAGTTGCCGCGGGACAGCATCGATGCCGAGATCGCGCGGGGTCAGCGCATGATGGAGCAGTGGGGCTGGACCAGCGCCAGTGCGCCATCCCGCTGAAGGGACTGCAGCGCATGTGGTGCGGTCAGCGCGGTCGGCGCGTGCTTTGGTTCGCCGGGCTCAGGCTGCGGCTGGCGCCAGTCCGGCCGGCTTCAGCCGCGCCTCGCGGATGGGCAGGTTGACGAAGGCGGCGGCCAGCGCGAGAGCCGCGTCGGCCCACCACATCCAGGCGTAGCTGCCGGTGTGGACCACCGCCAGGCCGCCCAGCCAGGCGCCCAGGAAGCCGCCGATCTGGTGGCTCAGCAGGG
>JBJOKP010000424.1:0-3556 GCA_046046045.1 Pseudomonadota bacterium
GGTCCAGCCCCTCGCTGCGTATGGCCGCCAGCGCCAGGGCCCGGCCGCGCTGCCAGGTCAGCATGAGGAAGAGCAGCAGGGCGCCCAGCGCCAGCGGGAACCAGCCGCCCTCGACCAGCTTGACCGCGCAGCCGGCCACCAGCAGGGCGTCCACGGCCAGGAAGAAGAGCGTGGCCGGCAGCACCACCGCCAGCGGCAGGCCCCAGCCGCGCCGCACCACGAACCAGGTGAGCAGCGTGGTGATGAGCATGGTCAGCGTCACGGCAATGCCATAGGCCCCCGCCAGCGCCGAGGAGGAGCGGAAGCCCAGCACGGCGGCCAGCACCCCGGCCAGCAGCACCCAGTTGACGGCAGGCAGGTAGATCTGCCCGGCCTCGCGGGCCGAGGTGTGGCGCACGGCCATGCGCGGCAGAAAGCCCAGCTGGATGGCCTGGCGCGTCATCGAATAGGCGCCGGAGATGACGGCCTGCGAGGCGATGATGGCCGCCAGCGTGGCCAGGCCCAGGGCCGGCCAGAGCAGGGCCTCTGGGAAGAGGCGGAAGAAGGGGTTCTCCAGCGCGGCGGGGTCATGCATCAGCAGCGCTCCCTGGCCCAGGTAGTTGAGGGCCAGCGCGGGCAGCACCAGGCCGGTCCAGGCCAGCTGGATGGGCCGGCGGCCGAAGTGGCCCATGTCGGCATACAGCGCTTCGGCGCCGGTGAGGGCCAGCACCAGGGCGCCGATGACCCAGACGATGCCGCTGCCGCGTCCGGTGGCGAAGACCCAGGCCTGGCGCGGGTCCAGGGCCGCCAGGATGGCGGGCTCGCGGGCGATCCAGACCAGGCCCGTGGCCGCCAGCACCAGGAACCACAGCAGGATGACCGGACCGAACAGCTGACCGACGCGGGCCGTGCCATGGCGCTGGATCATGAACAGCCCCACCAGGATGGCCAGGCTGGCGGGCAGCACCCAGGGCGCGAGGGACGGGGCGGCCACCTGCAGGCCCTCCACCGCACCCAGCACCGAGATGGCCGGGGTGATGACGCTGTCGCCATAGAACAGCGTCGCGCCGGCCACGCCCAGCAGCAGCAGGCCCTGGCGCAGACGCGGCCGGGCGCTGCCCACGGCCTGGGCCGCCAGGGCCGTGAGGGCCAGACCGCCACCTTCGCCATGGTTGTCGGCGCGCAGGATGAGGGTGACGTATTTCAGCGTCACCACCAGCATCAGGGCCCAGACGATGCACGACACGGCGCCGATGAGGTTGGCGGCGTCCAGTGCCACGCCGGTGGCCGGCGCGAACACCTCCTTGACCGTGTAGAGCGGACTGGTGCCGATGTCGCCGTAGACGACACCGATGGCGCCCAGGGCCAGGCCGGCCAGGGAACTGCGGTGCTCGGCGTCATCGGTGCGAGCGGAGGGAAGGGAGGCGGCCGGGGGCGTCATGGCAGGGCAGGAAGTGGTCAGGCCTCCAGCCTGCCCGGCCCGGCATCAGGACCGCATAAGTGCCTGGGTCGACCCGCCACACGCGGCGGCGGGCGCGCCCTGGCCTAGTCGCCCTCCACCAGGCGATAGCCCACGCCGGCCTCGGTCAGCAGCAGCTGCGGGTCGGCCGGCTCGGCCTCCAGCTTGGCGCGCAGCTGGGCCATGTAGAGGCGCAGGTAGTGGGTGTGGGCCACGAAATCCGCGCCCCAGACCTGGCTGAGCAGGGCGCGGTGGGTGCACACCCGGCCGGCCTGGCGCACCAGGGCGGCCAGCAGGCGCAGCTCGGTGGGGGTGAGGTGGATGTCCTCGCCGTCCCGCCGCACCAAGGGCACGGCGAGGTCGATCTCCAGCCTGCCCTTCCGGTAGCGGGTGATGGCCGGACGCAGGTCGGCCTGGCCACGCTGGTGACGCAGGGCCACGCGCAGGCGGGCCAGCAGCTCGGCGATGCCGAAGGGCTTGACCAGGTAGTCGTCCGCGCCGGCGTCGAGCAGGCCCACCTTGTCGGCCTCGGCCCCGCGCGCCGAGATCACCAGCACGGGGGTGCGGCTCTGGCGCCGCAGGGCCTTCAGCAGGGTGAGGCCCTCGCCGTCAGGCAGGCCCAGGTCCAGCAGCACGGCGTCCACCGCGCTGCCGGCCTGCTGCTGGCGCCGGCCGAGCAGGGCCAGGGCCTGGGCCTGGCGCTCGGCGCTGTCCAGGAAATGGTCCGACGCCGGCTCTGCTGCACCCAGCCCCCGCCCCAGGTGGGCCAGCAGCTGCAGCGCCTCGGAGAAGCTGGCGGCCGTGTGCACCTCGTAGCCTTCCAGCCGGAGGGCCGAGACCAGGGTGGCGCGCAGCGCGCCGTCGTCCTCCACCAGCAGCAGGCGCAGCGGGCCGGTCATCATGGGGCGGTGGCGCTGCTCGGCAGGGCCGGCGCCTCGGGCTGGGTCCGCACCGGCAGCACACATTCGAAGGCCGAGCCGCCATGGCCGCGCGCCCGCAGGCGCAGCTCGCCGCCATGGGCACGGGCGATGGCGCGGCAGACCGCCAGGCCCACGCCGGTGCCCGCGGCGCGCGGGCGTGGCGCGGGCCGGCCCGCCATGCCCGCGGCGCCGCGCTGGAAGACCTCGAAGATGTGGGCCCGCCAGGCCGGTGCGATTCCGGGGCCGCGATCGCGCACCGCGATCACCACGCTGTCGCTGGCCACGGCGCCCGACGCTGCTGCCGCTCCGGTCACTACGGGCCGCGGCCGCTGGTGGCTCACGAGCAGTTCCACCGGCGCGTCCGGCGGGCTGTAGGCCAGGGCGTTGTCCACCAGGTTGTCCAGCAACTGGGTGAGCAGCAGGGCGTCGCACCAGAGCAGGGGCAGCTCCGGCTCCAGGCGGGCGCGCACCCGCTCGCCGCCCGCTTGCCGGCGGGCATGGCGCAGGGCGATGCCCACCAGTTCCTCGGCAGACTGCCAGTCGCAGGCCAGCTGCACGGCCGGCGCGGCCTCGGCGCCCGGCGCATCGTCATCACCTTCGGGCCGGTCCAACCGATCCATCCGATCCATCCGGTCCATCCTGTCCAGCCGGGCCAGCTGCAGGGTGTTTTCGGTCAGGCGGGTGAGGCGGCGGGCCTCGTCGGCGATGCGGCCGGCCAGTTCGCGCCGGCCTGTCGGGCTCAGGCGGTCGTCCTGCTCCAGCAGGGCGCTGGCCGAGCCCAGGATGGTGGCCAGCGGCGTGCGGGTGTCGTGCGACACGGCCGCCAGCAGCGTCGCGCGCAGGGCCTGCTGCTCGGCCGCACCGCGCGCCTGGGCGGCCTGGCGCTGGGCCTCGGCCCGCGCCAGGGCCAGGCCGTAGGCATCACACAGGGCCTGCAGATGGGCGCGCAGCACGCGGGCGGCCTCGCCCTCGCCGCGCAGCAGCGGCGCACCCGCGGGGGTCGCCTGGGCCTGCATCACCACGCAGGCGCCGCGGGCGGCGGTCTGGGCGGCCGTGCCGGTGGTGGTGCCGGTGCCAGTGCCGGTGCCAGTGCAAATGTCGGGTGGAGCCGGCTGGCCACGCAGCGGCAGGTAGAGATGGGGCTGCTCGGCATGGCGGCCGGTGCCTGGGCCCAGGGCCTCGCCGCGTCGCAGGCAGT
>JBJOKP010000425.1:0-3548 GCA_046046045.1 Pseudomonadota bacterium
GTTGCTGCTGCCGTCGAGCGGATCGAACAGCAGCAGGTATTCGCCCTGCGGATAGCGGTTGGGCACCACGTGGATGGTGTCCATCTCCTCGCTGGCCATGGCGGCCAGGTGGCCGCCCCATTCGTTGGCCTCGATCAGCACCTCGTTGCTGATGACGTCGAGCTTCTTCTGCACCTCGCCCTGCACGTTCTCGCTGCCGGCCGAACCCAGCACCTCGCCCAGGGCGCCCTTGTTGACGCTGATGGCGATGCGCTTGCAGGCGCGGGCAACCACCTCGATGAGCAGGCGCAGTTCGGCCGTGATGCGGCCGTGCTTGCGTTGCTGCTCGACCAGGTACTGGGTCAGGCTGATGGCTTTGCTCATGTCGGGGCGGGGAAGTGGAGGAGGGGAGGAAGGCGCCGCAGTCTGGCTCAGTCAGCCAGCGCGCGGCTGACGATCTCCCTCACATCGGGTGACAGGTCGGCCTTCGCATCCACCCGGGCCAGGGCCTCGCGGGCCGCGCTGCGGTAGGGCTCGGCCAGGGCGCGCCAGCGGTCCAGGCCGCGCGCCATGCGAGCGGCCAGCTGCGGGTTGAAGCCGTCGATCTCGATCACCTTCTCGGCCCAGAACACATAGCCCGCGGCATCGGTGCGATGCAGGGCCGCCGGGTTCTGGTGCACCAGCGAGCCGAGCAGGCTGCGCGCCCGGTTGGGGTTGCGCAGGGTGAAGTCGGGGTGCTGGGCCAGGGCCTTGATGCGGGCGAAGACCTTGCCGCCGTGCTCGGGCGCCGAGGCCTGCAGGGCGAACCACTTGTCGATGACCAGGGCCTCGTGGGCGAACTGCTCGCGGAAGCGCGCCAGCGCCGGCTCGGCCAGCTCGGCATGGGCATGCAGCAGGGCCTGCAGGGCCCCCAGGCGGTCGGTCATGTTGGTGGCGTCCTTGCAGCGCTGGTAGGCGCGGCCCGGCCACAGCGTCTCGCCGCGGCGGGTGTCGTCCAGCACCAGATGGGCCAGGGCCAGGTTGGCCAGGGCGCGCCGGCCGCTGGACCAGGCGTCGGGCGTGTAGCCGCCAGTGTCGGCATGGTCGGCCCAGACCAGTTCCCACTCCTCGCGCAAGCCCTGGGCCAGCTGCAGGCGCAGGCCTTCGCGCACGGTGTGGATGCGCTGCGGGTCGACCACCTCCAGCTGCTCGGCCACATAACCTTCGGCCGGCAGGGTCAGCAGCAGCTCCTTGAAGGCCGGGTCGAGCTGCGGGTCGCGCAGCACGGCGCGCAGGGCGTCGAGGTAGGCCACATCGAGCTGGGGCAGGTCCTCGCCCTGGATGCCGGCCAGCAGGCGGGCCAGGGCCAAGCGCTGCGAGGCTTCCCAGCGGTTGAAGGGGTCGTGGTCATGGCGCAGCAGGGTGAACAGCTCCGCCTCGGCCGCCGCCCACTGCAGGATCACCGGCGCGGAGAAGCCGCGCAGCAGCGAGGGCACGGGCGCCTGATCCACGTCGACGAAGACATAGCGCTGGCTCGCGCGCTCCAGCACCAGCACCCGCTCAGTGCCGGCCGGACGCTCCTCGCCCTCCAGCTGCAGCGCCAGGGCCTGGCCGTCGGCGCCGATCAGGCCCATGGCCACGGGGATGACGAAGGGCAGCTTCTCGGCCTGGCCGGGCGTGGCCGGGCAGCTCTGGCTCAGGGTCAGGGTGTAGCGCCTGGCGGCCGGGTCGTATTCGCCATGGGCGGCCAGGCGCGGCGTGCCGGCCTGGGCATACCAGCGCTTGATGCCTTCCAGCCGCTGGGCCAGGGCCTCGGCCGGGTTGGCGTCGGCGATGGCGGCGGCGAAGTCGTCGCAGGTCACGGCCTGGCCGTCATGGCGGGCGAAGTAGAGCGCCATGCCGCGGCGGAAGCCCTCGCGGCCCACCAGGGTGGCCATCATGCGCACCACCTCCGAGCCCTTCTCGTACACCGTCATGGTGTAGAAGTTGTCGATGGCCTGGTAGGCATCGGGCCGCACCGGATGGGCCATGGGGCCGGCGTCCTCGGGGAACTGGTAGGCGCGCAGGTAGCGCACGTCCTCGATGCGCTTGACCGCGCGGGCGCTGGCGCTGCCCGCCATGTCCTGGCTGAACTCCTGGTCGCGGTAGACCGTCAGGCCTTCCTTCAGGCTGAGCTGGAACCAGTCGCGGCAGGTCACGCGGTTGCCGGTCCAGTTGTGGAAATATTCGTGGGCCACCACCCCTTCCACGCCGGCGAAGTCGGCATCGGTCGCCGTCGCCGGGCTGGCCAGCACGTATTTCGTGTTGAAGATGTTGAGGCCCTTGTTCTCCATCGCCCCCATGTTGAAGTCGCTCACCGCGACGATCATGAAGCGGTCGAGGTCGAGCGAGAGGCCGAAGCGCGCCTCGTCCCAGGCCAGCGAGGCGATGAGCGACTGCATCGCGTGTTCGGTCTTGTCCAGGTCGCCTGAGCGCACATAGATCTGCAGCAGGTGCTGCTTGCCCGAGCGCGCCACCACCTTCTGCTCGCGGCAGACCAGGTCGGCCGCCACCAGGGCGAACAGGTAGCTGGGTTTGGGATGCGGGTCGTGCCAGACGGCGTAGTGGCGGCCGTTGTCCAGCTCGCCCTGTTCCACCAGGTTGCCGTTGGAGAGCAGCACCGGGTACTTCTTCCGGTCGCCGCGCAGGGTGACGGTGTAGACCGCCATCACGTCGGGCCGGTCGAGGAAGTAGGTGATGCGGCGGAAGCCCTCGGCCTCGCACTGGGTGTAGAGCCCGCTGCCCGAGGCATAGAGGCCCGAGAGCTGCAGGTTCTTCTCCGGGCAGATGGTGTTGCGGATCTCCAGCACGAAGCTCTCGGCCGCCGGCGCATCGATCACCAGCATCTGCTCCTCGTGGCGGAAGGAGACGCTCTGGCCATCCACCAGCACCCGCAGCAGGTTGAGGTCCTCGCCATGCAGGCGCAGGGGCTGCACCGGCAGGGCGGGGTTGCGTTCTATCGTCAGCTTGCTGGCGACGATGGTCTTGGCGGCGTCGAGGTCGAGGGTCAGGTCGACGCGGCGGATCCAGTAGGCCGGCGCGAGATAGTCTTCGCGGCGGACGAGCAGGGCAGTGCCTTCGCGCATGGTGGCTCGTGCAAGGTGATGGAAGGTCAGGGAGGCCAGGGCAGGCAGGCTGCGTGAGATCTGGCCGTCGAGCCCGGGTGGATCATGCCCCCTGGGTCTGGTCAGCGGGCGGAGCGGCCCGAGCGGGGCAGTTTAACGGGGCGGTCCCGCCTCAGGTGGGCGCGGCCGCGCTGGCGGCCAGCCACTGCGCGGCCCGCTCGAAATCCGCCAGCGTGTCGATGTCCACCGAACGTTCCGGCGGCATCACATGGGGCACGGTGTCCTCGTCCACCAGGGCGCCGCTGCGCAGGAAGCCGGCCACGTCGGCGATGTAGATGGCGCCGTTGAGGCGGTAGGCCGGTGGCAGGTCCTGGCGCCTGGTGCCGCGCGGCGGGGCCGGCAGCAGGCGCTGCAGGCGGCCCTGGGCGTCTTCGCCATACATCAGCCAGGGCGATTCCTCGACCGCGCAGACCGACACGCAGCTGG
>JBJOKP010000426.1:0-3544 GCA_046046045.1 Pseudomonadota bacterium
GACGCCGGCCCGCTCCATGCTCAGCTACCTGCTCGGCCCCATCGACGCCTTCCGCGCCCGCGCCCTGCGCGAACCCTGAAGACCAGCGTCGCCATCGCCCGCGCCGGCCAGGTGCGGCGGTCGCGGCAGGTCTGCCATGCCGCCCGAGCCTGGGCGGCGGTCATGACTCCGGGCCTCCCATGAAACTGCTCTTCCTCCACCAGAACTTCCCGGGCCAGTTCCGCCACATCGTGCAGGCCCTGGCCCGTGATCCGGCTCATCAGGTGGTTGCCCTGGGTCAGCGCGATCCGGCCACGCTGGGCCTGGATGCGCCGCGCCTGCGTTATCTGCGCTACCAGCCCAAGCGCACCCCCGGCCCGCAGACCCACCGATACCTGCAGGGCCTGGAAGGCGCCGTGCTGGCCGGCCAGGCGGTGGTGGAGGCCCTGGCCCAGCTGCGGCGCGGCGGCTTCCTGCCCGATGTCGTGGTGGCCCATCCCGGCTGGGGTGAGTCGCTCTATGTGCGCGAGGTCTTCCCCCAGGCCAAGGTGGTGCACTTCTGCGAGTTCTACTACCACGCCGACGGGGCTGACGCCGGCTTCGATCCCACCCAGCCGCTCAGCCTGGATGCCCGAGCGCGTCTGCACACCCGCAATGCGCTCCACCTGCTCAACCTGGAGTATTGCGACGTCGCGATCACGCCCACCCAGTGGCAGAAGTCGGTCCATCCCCTGGCCTACCAGGGCAAGCTGGAAGTGCTGCACGAAGGCGTGGACACCGACGCGGCCCGGCCCGATCCCGAGGCCTGCTTCGAACTGCCCAGTGGCCAGGTGCTGCGCACCGGCGAACCCGTGGTCACCTATGTGGCCCGCAAGCTGGAGCCCTACCGCGGCTTTCCGCAGTTCCTGCGTGCCCTGGCCCAGTTGCAGCAGACGCATCCCACCGTGCAGGCCCTCGTCATCGGGGCTGATGGCGTGAGCTACGGCAGCCCGCCGCCCGGCGGCGGACACTGGCGCGAGCACCTGCTCAAGGAGGTGGACCTTGACCTGGCACGCACCCACTTCCTCGGCGCCCTGCCCTATGGCCGCTACCTCAAGGCCCTGCAGGTCTCGGCCGCCCATGTCTACCTGACCGTGCCCTTCGTGCTCTCGTGGTCGATGCTTGAAGCCATGGCCGCCGGCTGCCTGGTGCTGGGCTCGGCCACCGCCCCTGTGCGCGAGGTGCTGGTGGATGGTCACAACGGCCTGCTGGTGGACTTCTTCGACGCTGCTGCCCTGGCCCGCCAGCTTCACACCGTGCTCACCATCCAGGCCGATGCGACCAGTCCAGCCGCCGCGCGCCTGGCGGGCCTGCGCCGCCAGGCCCGCGAGACCGTGCTGGCACGCTATCCACGCGCTGCCGGCACAGCTGCCTGGCTGGCCTTGCTGGACCGGCTGGTCCACCCCTATGGCTACGACGGGCAGGCCGCCCAGCGCCTGTCGACCGGGGCCCCGCTGCCGGTCGATGCCACGGCCCGCCCCACCTTCGACGGCGAGGGCACCGCGCCCCTCGTGCCACCCACCGGCGACATCTCATGAACTGGCTCTTCACCCAGGCCTTGCGCCCCTACGTGCTGCTGGCCGCCCTGGCCAGTCTGGTGCTCAACCTGATGGCCCTGGCACCCTCGCTCTACATGCTGCAGGTCTTCGACCGGGTGTTCTCCAGCGGCAGCCTGGAAACCCTGGCCATGCTCAGCATCATCGTGGGCCTGGCCCTCCTCGTGATGTGGGTGATGGACCGCCTGCGCACACTGACCCTGGCCTGGGCCGGAAGCGTGCTGGACCGCCGCCTCGGACCTGCCGTGCTGACCGCCCTGCTGCGCGCCAGCGCCCAGCCCGGCGGCGCACGCAACCAGCACACCCTGCGCGATGTTGGCCTGCTGCGCAACGTGCTGGGAGGCGGCGCCATCCTGGCCATCTTCGATGCGCCCTGGCTGCCCATCTACATGGCGCTGATTTTCCTCTTCGACCCGGTGCTGGGCTGGCTGGCCCTGGGCGGTGCGGCCTTGCTCTTTGCCCTGGTGGTGCTGAACGAGCGCCTCACCAACGCCCCGGTGCAGGCCACCACCCTCGCCGGGCGCGATGCTGCCCGCTTCATCGATGCCGCCGTGCGCAATGCCGAGGTCATCGCCGGCATGGGCATGGCCGGGGCCGTGGTTGCCCGCTGGCAGCAGCACAACGAGCAGGTGCTTGAGGCCCAGTTCCGCCTCACCCGCCGACAGGCGGTGCTGCAGGCCCTGGTGCGCCTGCTGCGCCAGGGCCTGCAGGCCGCCATGGTGGGACTGGGCGCCTGGCTGGTGGTCAAGCAGCATGCCTCGCCCGGCATCATGGTGGCGGCGTCCATCCTGCTGGGCAAGGCGCTGGCGCCGGTCGAGCAACTGGTGGGCGGCTGGAAACACCTGGTCGAGGCCCGCGCCGCCTGGGCCCGTCTGGCCGCCGAGCCCCTGCCCCAGCGCGAAGCCAGCGTGGAACTGCCCCCACCGGAAGGCAAGCTGGACGTGGAACGGGTGGTCTACGCCCTGCCCGGCCAGCGCCAGGCGCTGATCAAGGGCGTGAGCTTCAGCCTGCCGGCCGGTGCCTGCCTGGGCATCATCGGCCCCAGCGGCTCGGGCAAGACCAGCCTGCTGCGCCTCATCCTGGGCATCTGGCAGCCGCAGAGCGGCACGGTGCGCCTGGACGGCGCCGACCTCGCTCGCCTCGACGACGACCACATGGCCCGCTACGTCGGCTATCTACCGCAGGACGTCGAACTTTTCTCCGGCACCGTGGCCGAGAACATCGCCCGCCTGCCGGCCAATTCGGTCGACGGCGGCCCGGCCCTGGACTCCGAAGCCGTGATCGCCGCCGCGAGGCTGGCGGGTGTGCATGAACTCATCCTGCGCCTGCCCGAAGGCTACGAAAGCCGCATCGGTGAAGGCGGCACCGGCCTCTCGGGTGGGCAACGCCAGCGCATCGCCCTGGCCCGGGCGGTCTATGGCCAGCCTCGTCTGGTGGTGCTGGACGAGCCCAATTCCAACCTCGACGCCGAGGGCGAGAGCGCCCTTCTGCAGGCCCTGACCGTGCTGCGCGAACAGGGCTGCACCGTGGTGATGGTGGGCCATCGTCCCTCGGCCATGCGCGCGGTCGACACCCTGGCCGTGCTGCGCGATGGCAACCTCGATGCCATCGGCCCGCGCGACCAGGTGCTGGCCAAGCTGCAGCAGGCGGCCGTCGGAGCAGGCGCCGGTTCACGCGCCATAGCGCCGTGAGATCCGCCACAGGGCACTGTCACCTTGCCTTGTGAGCCAGGGGGCTGGACTGGTCTAGTTGGGGTTTGAGCCGGCGCCGCTTGATCGGCGCCGCGACCCAACCAACCAGATACCCCCGTGGCCACCTACATCTCCCTCGAAAACCTCGTCTTCACCGAATCCGACGGCGTCGCCCTGCTGACCATCAAGGTCTCCGGCGACCCGCTGTCCGGAGGCAACCACGACCTCGGCTACAGCCTGAGCGACGGCATTGGCGCCTATGCCGCCACGCTGGGGGCC
>JBJOKP010000427.1:0-3534 GCA_046046045.1 Pseudomonadota bacterium
CGAGCCCCATTTCAGCGTCGAGTTCGCCGCCCTCGATTTCAGCGACCCGGCCCGCGGCCGCTACGCCTACCGCCTGCGCGGGGTGGATGCCGACTGGGTGCAGACCGGCGCCGAGTTCCGCGTGGCGGCCTACGGCAACCTGGCCCCGGGCGACTACGAGCTGCGGGTGCGCGCCACCAACCGGGCCGGGGCCTGGAGCGAGCGCGAGCTGGTGCTGCCGGTGCGGATGCTGCCGGCCTGGTGGCAGACCTGGTGGGCCCGCGGCCTGCTGCTGCTGGCCGGGGCCGGCGCCCTGCACGCCTACCTGCGCCTGCGCACCCGGCGGCTGAGCGCCCGGCGCCTGCAGCTCGAAGCCATGGTGCAGGCCCGCACGGCCGAGCTGCAGGCCGTCTCGGCCGCGCTGCAGCGCAAGACCGAGGAGCTGGAGGCCACCGCCCTGACCGATCCGCTCACCGGCCTGCGCAACCGGCGCTACCTGGCCCAGCACATCGGCCACGACGTCGCCATCTCGCTGCGCCGCCACCTGGGCCATCTGGAGCATGGCCGGCCGGCGCGTGCGGATGCCGACCTGGTCTTCTTCCTGGTCGACATCGACCACTTCAAGCAGGTCAACGACCAGCACGGCCATGCCGCCGGCGATGCCGTGCTGGTGCAGGTCTGCGAGCGGCTGCGCCAGGTCTTCCGCGACAGCGACCACCTGGTGCGCTGGGGCGGCGAGGAATTCCTCATCGTCGCCCCGGGCATGCCGCGCGCCCATGCGGCCGAACTGGCCGAGCGGGCCCGCCAGGCCGTCGCGGCCCTGCCCATGCTGGTGGACGGTGGGCAGCTGCTGGCGGTGAGCTGTTCGGTGGGTTATGCCGTCTTCCCCCTGGTGCCCGAGCAGCCGAGGCTGCTGGATTGGGCTCGGGTGGTGAACCTGGCCGACGCGGCGCTCTACCTGGCCAAGGCGGCCGGCCGCAACCGCTGGGTGGGGGTGGTGGGCCGTCACCCGGCCCGGGCTGACGCAGCGGCGGAGGCCGCCGACCTGACCCTGCCGGCGACCGACTGGCTGGCCAGCGGCCGGCTCGTCCTGTGCCAGGGGCCGGCACTGCAGACGCCGCCGGCGGGCTCCGGCCCCGCGGCGACAGGCGTCGGCCCATCCCCGGATGGCCCGCCCCTGTCCCCCGTGCCATAGTTGCCTCGGGTCGCGGCCCTTGCCGCTCATCCTGTCCGCAGCATCGCGCTGCCCGGCCCGCGAGTTCACCTCCCCGCCATGTCACCCGCCCGCCTGCTGTTGCTGCGCCTGCTGCCCACCCTAGTCGTGCTGATCGGCCTGGCTGCGGCGGCCTGGCTGCAGCGCGACCGGGCGCCCGAGCCGCTGCGGGGCTGGTTGCGCGAGCTGGCCACGGCCATCGAACCGGACGTCCGACCCGCGCCTGCGGCGGCTCGCCCGGCCCTGGCTGCGAGCGGCTCGTCCGCCAGAACGGGGCTGCAGCCCGTGGAGGCCCGCCCACCCGGCGCGGTGGCCGCTGGACGGGTGGGGGCGGCCTCGGCCGCGGTCACGGCTTCGGCCACCTCGCGGCCGGCCGGTGGCGTGCGCAAGTGCCGGCGCGGCAACGCCATCCTCTACACCGACGGGGACTGCCCGCCCGGCAGCGGCGAGGTGGGCATGAGCGAACAGGCCGCCGGCATCACCGTGGTGCCGGGACCCAGCCTGACGCAGAAGCTGGCCGGCCAGGCGGCCTCCTTGTCCGCCAGCCCGGGGGCGAGCCGGGCCACGGTGCGCGGCCTGCTGGCGCCCGATGACGGCGTCGACCTGCGCGCCCGCGCCATGGAACGTGTGATCGAGGGCCGCTGAGCGACCTGGTGAGCAGACGCTGCGCCGCGCCTCAGCGCAGCGACTCGATCAGCTCGATGTACTGCTCTGCCGCCTCGGCCGGTGCGGTGCCGGCCAGGGCCTTCCAGGCGTCATGCTTGGCCCGCTCGACAAAGCCGGAGGGGCGCTCCTCGCCGGCATCTCCCTGGGTGGCCTGCTTGTAGAGCGCGTAGATGCGCAGCAGGGTCAGGTTGGCCGGGCGTTCCGGCAGCTCGCGGGAGGCGGCCGCCGCAGCGGCCAGGCGGGCACTCAGGTCTTCAGAAAGCGGCATGGGGGCAGTCATGCCCCCATGGTAATTGCAGCCTCCAGGCCGGCGCCGCAGGCGCCGTGCCGCCCGGGATCAGAAGCCCAGGCTGGCCAGCAGATCGTCCACCTCGCTCTGGTTCTTGACCACGTCGGTGCGGTTCTCCGGGTCCACCACCGGGCCCTGCAGCACATGCGGGTCGACCTTGTCGCGCTGCTCGGGTGGCACCACCTGCACCAGCAGCTTGACCAGGCTGTCCTCCAGATCCAGCGCCAGGCTCACCACCTTGGCCACCACCTGGCCGGTGAGGTCGTGGAAGTCCTGCGCCAGCATGATGTCGGTGAGGTGCTGGTCGATGCGGGCCGTGGCCTTGTCGACGTCCTCCACGAAGTTCATCAGCGTGCCCGAGGCCACCGCCCGCACCGGGTCGTTCACCACCGCCTGGGCCACGCGGCGGGTCTCGCGGGCGATGTGGTGGTGCTCGGCCTTGGCCTGGTCGACCGAGTTGAGCACCTTGTTGGCCGCATCGGCCGTCTTGTTGGCGATGTAGTTCAGGCGGCTGCGCGCATCGGGCAGGCCTTCGCTGGCCACCTGCAGCTTGGGCATCACGCCCAGTTGCTGCATGGTGTCGTGCAGCAGGCGGGTCAGCTCACCGATCTGCTGGAAGACCTCGGGCGAGGCCATCACGGGTTCGGTCGGCGCCATCGCGGCGAGGTCTTCGATCTTCATGATGCAACTCCCGATGATCCTCAGGCCGGCGCGCCGATCTTCTGCAGGATCTTCTGCACCTTCTCTTCCAGCGTGGCCTTGGTGAAGGGCTTGACGATGTAGCCGGCCGCGCCGCTCTGGGCCGCCAGCACGATGTCTTCCTTGCGCGCCTCGGCGGTCACCATCAGCACCGGGATGGCCTTGAGCGTGTCATCGGCCTTCATGGCCTTGAGCAGGTCGAAGCCGTTCATGTTGGGCATGTTGATGTCGGAGACCACGAAGTCGAAGCGCATGTTGCGCAGCATGCTCAGGGCATGCTGGCCGTCCTCGGCCTCCTCGACGTTGTTGCAGCCCATCTCCTTGAGCAGGCCGCGCACGATGCGGCGCATGGTGGAGAAGTCGTCGACGACGAGGAACTTGATGTCGGTGGCGGTGCTCATGGTGGATCCTCTGCGGGGCGGGTTGAGCGTTCGGTGGTGGAGGGGGCGCAGTGGGCTGGGAAACGTGTCTGCCGGGCGCTTGACCCTTTATCGGTTCGGGGTGTCAGCGCTTGAGCGCGTTGCACGATTCGGGGGTGATTCCGGGCTCTTTTCCTCGGCCTCGGCATTGGCCGCAGGCAGGGGCTCGGCGGCATTGCCGGCGGCAAAGAAGCGGTCCTCGGCATCCCGCGTCATGACGATGATGCTGATGCGCCGGTTGATGGGGTGGTAGGGATCATCGCGGTCGA
>JBJOKP010000428.1:0-3528 GCA_046046045.1 Pseudomonadota bacterium
TGTTGTAGCGGGACATGAATAGCCAGTCGTCGCTGGCCGAGGGCGTGAGCGTCGAGGAGGCTGCGGCCGAGGCTGTGCCGATGGAGGCCTTCACGTCCGCCAGGGTGGCCGTGATGGCGCTGGACAGTGCGCCAGCGCTGCCCGCCGAGAAATACTGACCCCGGCCGTTGACGGCGGCATGCCAGAGATCATCCACATGGGTGGCGTCGGCATTGCCGCCATTCAGCAGCGAGGGTGTGGGCCACACCTTCGTGCCATTGATCAGGGCAGCGTAGTCGCCGGTAGGCGGATCGTTCGTCAGATAGTTCTTGTCGAAGGCCAGGGAGCCGTTGACCCCCAGGCCCACGGTGTAGGTCGTCATGTGCTGCCAGGTGGCCGTGTCGCGCCCGATGGCCTTGACGTTGTTGTTGATGGTCGGCCGCAGGTCGGTCTTGTAGTAGTACTCGGCGATGTCAGCCAGGCTGTTGGAGTCGCCGTTGGTGACGGTTTCTGTCGTCACCGGCGTGCCTGGCAGGTTCGTGGTGCTGAGCGTGACCGGGGCAAGCGTGTTCAGGGTGCGCGTGTTTGTTCCACCTTGCTGGTTTCCAGTCTCGCTGGGCGAATAGGTCGTTCCTGCCACCCCACCTGTGGCATTGGGCAGATCGCGAGACCTCTGGCAGTTGCTGGTGTTGGTCCGGGTCGTGGTCCACGTGGCCTGACCGGCAACAGGTGTGGAGTTGGTCGTGCTGACCGTCGTGCGGGTCACGGTGGACGGACTCGTGGTCGTCGTGATGACCCCGTTGGTATTGGTGACGGTGATGGTGGTCGAGGTGGTCACGTCCTCCACCACGGATCGGGTGAACGTGCTGGTGAGGCTCCCCGTCTGCTCATTGGTGACCAAGTTGAATCGGTTGGTGCGACCGCATTGCGCCACGGTGGCAGCAGTGACGATGTACTGGCTGCGGCTGTACGTGGCATCCGTGGCCATGTTGGTGTCGGTGCGAACCTGATCGACCGAGCCTGTGGTCGTCACCGTGCGAATCACGGTTGAACTTCCATCCTTCATCGGTCGTGCTTCGTTGCCATCCTGCTGGCCGACAGGATTGCCTTGCAGATCGAAGCCGGAGTTGTAGGCGGCGCTGAAGTCTTCGGCGCGTGTATTCCAGTAGCCGTCGGTGGACAGGATGGCGTAGTTGCGCTGGCATTCGAAGGTCTTGGTCGTGCGAATGCCGGTGATGGGATTGGTGACGGCATAGGAAGCCGGGTCGTAGCTCTGTCCGCTGATGGCGTTGCCGTAATAGCGGCCCACCTTGGACAAGGCGCCGCGCAGCGGCGTGAAACTGCTGGGTGCTGCGCTGTAGAGCTTGCTGTAGAAGGTGGTGCGCTGGGTCTGGTCGAAGTCCGAGGTGTTGAGGAACTGGTTGCCGGTGATGCCTTCGTCGCTGATCACCGTGAAGCCGACCCGGTAGTTGGCGTCCAGGCTGGCGAAGGAGAGGCCGACGGCCGAGCGCATGAGGAGATAGCGCTTGCGGTAGTACGAATACCAGTTGGCGTAGTTGGCCGCTTCGTCGGTCCCTGCCAGCACGGTATGGGCATCGAACTTGGCCGTTGCGGTCGTGGATCCCACGAGCGATCGGCACTCGTCGCTGAACGTGTTGGTCTGCAGGCGGCCGTCCGCGCCGTAGCGCCAGTTCAGGGCAGGCTCGCTGCCCTTGTAGGTGTAGTACACGTTGGGGCCGCTCGACCCCAGGTTCACGCGGCCGGAGGACGTGTCGTAGCCATCGTCCAGGGCATTCCCGAATTCCATGGCCGGATAGCGCGTGCCGTCGGCCTTGATGGGGAGATCGTATTTCTGCGTCGGGTCATACGCCACGCCGTTGCAATGCACGCTCCGATAGCCGACCGCATTGGTATCTCTCATGTCGTCGGGCATGTAGGCCGAGTCCATGGATCCCGAGTCGTCCAGGATGAACATCACGTTGGGCTTGGCCGAGACGGAACTGCTGCCCAGCGGTTGATTGGCGATGTCGGCACTGGCGGCCTGCGGGGCAGTGGGCCAGGCGGTCCCGAGGGCCACGAGGATGGCCAGACCCGATGACCGGGCGCGCTTGAAGGAGGACGCGGAGGTGCTCATGACTGACTCCTGCATGGGATTTCCGTAGTCGCCGGCGTGAACGATGCGCATCAGAAGTGCACCAGTGTTTCGGTGAAGGTGACGGTGTTCCTCGGACCCTGGGTGCGGACGATGACGCGGTAGTACTCGGAAACGGCCGAGGTCACCAGGCGCTGCCCCTGGCCGATGCGGACTTCGTCCTTCTCACCGCTGTCCGAAGTGGACGCACGGATAGGCCGGGCGCAACTCACGGTCTTGGGGTCACCGGCCGATTCACACAGCCGCAGGATGACGTAGCGCGCGGCCACGCTGCCCGGGAGGTTGCTGCCGGCCAGGCTCTTGGCGTCGGCCGATGGCAGGCAACCGCCATCAAAGCTGCCAGCGGTGTAGGCGCTGCAGGTGGTGCCTCCAGTCCAGTCGACCACGGCGCGGGCGTTGTTGGAGCCTTCGGCGTTGGTGGGGTCCAGGAGCGGCACATTGGCCGCCCAGTAGGCGCTGGCAGTGTCGGTGGCGTGCAGGGTCGTCCCGTTCAGCCGGGGGCCGATCCAGGTCAGCGCCAGCCGGGTGGCCTCGTCTGCGGCGAGTCGGGTGTCCTGCTTGAAGCCGAGGTTGCCCAGGATCAGGGCGCCGGTGTCCACCGATCGGATCAGCGCCACGGCGGCCAGCGAGAGCACGCCCAGGGTGATGAGCGAGAAGATCAGCGAAACGCCCTGGTTGCGTGCGACTGACGCAGGAGAGAGGGGCAGAGGCTGACCGCAGGTGCGGGCGGGACTGGGCGAGGGGCGAGACATGGTGGAGGGCTTCCTGGGCGGAGTCCGGAGGCGTGGCATCAGGACTGCCAGAGCATGTTGCGCAGCGGGACCACGGTCTGGTAGACCTTGTAGCGGTAGTGATCCCATTCGGTGATGGTGTCCACCTTGAGGGTGGCGGGCTGCACCCCATCGGGGTGCCAGACCGGCGCCGTGGTGGTGACGACCACCTTTTCGTACTTCTGGCTGCGTGCCACGACGGCGATGCGCAGGGCCACCACACGGGCCCAGCCGTTGATGGGCGTGCCCGTGGTGGTGGTGGTGTCCAGGGCGGGATCGGTGGTGTTCCAGGTGGTGACCTGCTGGGGGTCGCTGCCCAGGGCCTTGCCGTAGACGGCCTGCAGATTGACGATGCCGGGATAGAGGTCCTCTTCGGTGGCCGTGCCATCCGTCGCGTTGAAGCTGCGCAGGCGCAGCGTGTCGCCGTTGGCAATGGTGTAGCGGCGGTAGATGAAGGTGGCGGGCTGCCCGAGATTCACCAGGTAGGCATTCACCGCGCCGGTGGGATCCACCACAAAATTCACCGGGATGATGGGAGTGGCACCGTCACCGTTCCACTTGCCACTGGTGGTGGCGTCGGCGGTGTGACCCAGGCGCGGCCCGACCGCCACGCCCGTGGCCCCGGCC
>JBJOKP010000429.1:0-3526 GCA_046046045.1 Pseudomonadota bacterium
GCCAGGGCCTGCACCATCTGGCGCTGGGCGTCGTTCAGGGCCTGGCGCTGGACGGCCACATGACGGGTCATGGCGATGAGGCCGCCGTGCAGGCGCTCGACCTCGGCGATGCGCGAGGGTGGCCGCGCGGCCGTGGGCTCGCCGGTGATGGCAAAGCGCCCCATGTCCTCCACCAGGCTCTGCAGCGAGCCGACCACGCGCTTGACCAGCAGGTTGCCGGCCAGACCGAAGACCAGGCCCACGGCCAGGCAGATGGCCAGCACCCGCAGGCGCATGTGTTCGAGCGCGCCGTGCAGGCGCTCGGAGGGGGTGCGGACGATGACGCGCCAGTCGAGGTGGCGGGCGATGGCCGTGCGGGTGGCCGGCAGCTGGGCCACCACGTAGTAGCTCTCCAGCTCACCGCCGCCGGGCAGGGTCCACACGGCTTCGGCCATGGTGCCGGGCGACGGCAGGGACAGTCCGGTCGGGCTGAGCGCGCTGTCGGTGTCGAACAGCACCTCGCCCTGGGCATCGACGACGCTGATCTCCAGCTGTCTTTGCGCGGCAGGCTGGCCACCGGCGCGGACCAGTTCGCTGACCATGTCCTCCATGAAGTGATGGTTCACATGGCCGGCCAGCACGCCATCCACCTGGCGGCCCTGCCCATGCAGGGGCAGGGTGATGTCGAAGCCGGCCTCGCTGCCGCTGTCCTGGGAGCGCATGGCACGGCCCTGGCCGGCGGCGCTGGCCGGGCCGGTGGCCGATGGCTTCCGGCCGGCGGGGTGGCGCTGGTGCAGACCCAGGTGGTCCTGGCCGGCGCGGGCCTGGTCGAAACCGGTGAGGTTGGCCAGCAGCTCACCTTCCTGGCGGCCGTGGCTGGCCAGCTGCACCCGGCCATCCAGGTCCAAGAGCCCCAGCCAGTCGAAGTGGGCATGGGATTCGAGCACCCGGTCCAGCAGCGCGCGGCGCTGGGCCGTGGGGGCCTGGCCGAAGTCGACGTCCAGCAGGTCGCGCAGGGCCGAGAGGTCGGCATACCGCTCCTCCAGACCCACGGCCAGGCGGCCGGCCAGGGTGTGGGAGGCCTCGGCCAGGCTCTGAGCCTCGCGGCGGCGCAGCTCCACTTCACCGGTATCGCTCACCTGCCAGGCGGTGAAGCCGCCGATCACCAGCAGCAGCAGGGCCAGGCCCAGCCCCAGGGCCACGCGGATGGGCAAGGTGCGGTGGGGCGGCGGCAGGACGTTGGCCAGGGTGGGCAAGGCGGGTGCGGACACGGCGTCATTCGTGGGGCGTGGCGCCCTGACTTCAATCAATTTGTGACGGCAGTGTGTCCGATCTCAGCCTGGCTTGCGCCGGCTTCAGTCTGCGCCGGAGTCTGCACGGCTGGCAGTCCACACGTTTTTGCCTTCTTTCACGCCATTTCGTCCGTGAACTGCGCACCGAAAGCGGCAAATCCGCCCGGGCTGTGTGGCGTGACCGCCATAGGGCAGCGGATGTCCCGGCAGTCCGCAGGCCAGGCCGGGGCCGACACAATGCCACGGTACTTCATCAGGAGACGCCCATGGAGACGCCCAAGCCGCGCATGCCGTCCAATCCGCACGGCGCCTGCTCCCCGGCCGCCCGGTCCAGCGCTGAACCCTTGGCCGGCGGACTGACCCGACGCCGTCTTCAGCAGGCCGCCCTGCTCGGTCTGGCCGGCGCCCTGGGCCTGGCCAGGTCGTCGGCAGCCCAGGGCACCGCCGCCACGCCCCTGCCCCTGGTCGACGCCCATGTGCACTACAGCCATGACGCCTGGTCGCTGGTGCCGCCGCCTCAGGCCATCGAGATCCTGCGCGGCGCCGGCCTGGTGGCGGCTTTCGTTTCCTCCTCCAACGACCAGGGCACCCAGATGCTGATCGAGGCGGCACGGGCCGCCGGCGTGCCCGATCTCATCATCCCCGAGCTGCGGCCCTACCGCCTGCGCTCGGACGTGGGCACCTGGGTGCGCGAGCCCGAGATCACCCGCTACATGGAAGAGCGCCTGGCCCGCCATCGTTATGTGGGCGTGGGCGAGTTCCATCTCTATGGCGAGGACGCCGAACTGCCCGTGCCGCGTCGCATGGTGGCCCTGGCGCGTGAACACGGCCTGGTGCTGCATGCCCATTCGGATGTGGCGGCCGTCGAGCGCCTGTTCCGGCAGTGGCCCGAGGCCCGCATCCTCTGGGCCCATTCGGGCTTCGAGCCCCCGACCACGGTGCGCGAGGTGCTGCGCCGCCATCCTCGCCTGTGGGCCGACCTGGCCTACCGCAGCGACCCGGGCAGCAGCAGCGGCAGCGTCGATGGGGCCTGGCGCGAGGCCTTCGAGGAGTTCCCGACCCGCTTCATGGTAGGCACCGACACCTTCACGCCCGAGCGCTGGCATGCCATCGCGCCCCATGCCAGCACCAGCCGTGCCTGGCTCGCGGCCCTGCCCCCGGCACTGGCCGCGGGCATTGCCTCGAAGAATGCCCTGGCCCTGCTGCGGCCGGGGGCGGGTGGGCCGGGCTGATGGTGTGGCTGCCGTGGCAGCGGAGGCTGCCGGTGCTGCTCGTGTTCCTCGTGCTGCTGCCGCAGCCTGGCGGCGCGGCCACGGCGGCGCCGATCGAGCCGTCATCATTCGCCGTGAATCTGGCCGGTGCTCCGCAGCCGGACGACTGTGCGCAGCCTGACCTTCCCTCTGGCCGCTGGCGCCTTGAGGCGCCCGAGTCATACGACCCACGCCGCCCGACCGCCCTGGTGCAACTGGTCCGATCAATGGAATCGGCCGAGGTCGCGGCCATCATGCCCGGTCAGCCCTTTGCCGTCTGGCTGCGCCTGTGCCTGGGCGCAGCCGACCGCACCGTGCAGGGCCTGAGCCTGTCGGCCGACATGCCGGCCCATCGCCATGGCATGAACTACGCCCCCGCGCTGGTGGCCGTGGCGCCGGGGCTGTGGCGGGCCGACGGCCTGGTCTTCCACATGCCGGGGCGCTGGCGTCTGCTGCTGGACCTCCACACCCGCAACGCCGACGGCGCGGCCAGCGCCGTGCGCCTGCAGCAGGCGCTGTGGGTGCGTTGATCAGGGTGGCCACGCGGTGATGAAGAAGACGGCGCTCACAAGGCGTGCTGGACGGTGGCTGCGCCGTTGGTACAGCGAGATCGGGATGTTGAATGGTTGGCGGCATTGGCCAGTCATGCGGCTGGTGGCCGGACTGCTGATGATGGTCTCCCTGCTGGCGGCCTGCGCCACCGGGACGACCCCGCCGATCTCGCCCGTCTCGCCCGCCTCCCTGGCGGCCAGCCTGGGCCTGGACGCCGAGATCCTGCCGCGCGTGCTTGCGGCCGGCCCCTGGCCGCCTTCGGGCGCCCAGGCGGCACGTGACCGCGGCAACCCGCTCTCCGGCCAGACCGAGGCCATCCTGCTGGGCCAGCAGCTGTTTCTCGACCCGCGCCTCTCGCGGGGCGGTGACCTGGCCTGCGCCAGCTGCCATGTGCCGGGGCTGGCCTACACCGACGGACGGGCACGCGCGCTGGGGGCCGGCGGCCAGCGCCTG
>JBJOKP010000430.1:0-3524 GCA_046046045.1 Pseudomonadota bacterium
GCAGGCGCGTTGGAACGTCATCGTTCAGCTCCTGGCCTCAGGCGTCGCAGAAGATGAACTCCAGCGCCTCCATGGGCTGGATGTCGGTCTCGCGCAGCCGGGCCTCGCGCGGGAAGAACTCGGTCGCACCCTGGCGGCGCACCCGCACCACCTTGTCGGGCTGGGGCCGCACGCGCCGGCCCACCGAGTGGTGGGCCGCGGCCGCGGCCACCTCGTCCATGGTGTGTTCGGTGTCCACCGGCACGAGCTGCAGCACGAAGTCGTGCTGGAAATTGGAGATCACGGGAAAGAGGGCCATGTCAGGCTCCTGATCGAAGGGTTCAACAGAGGACGGGGCGAACGCACCAGCCGGTCAGGCCGCGTCCTTCTTCAGGCCACGCAGCTCGCGGTAGGCCTCGACCCAGGCGTACTGGTGGGCGTCGTCGCCGATCTCGCCGGGGGCCAGGCTCATGTACTGCAGCGCCCCCATGAGATTGGGCGGCTGGATCTGGCCGGCCAGGAAGCGGTCCACCAGCGTCAGGTGGTCGCGATAGCGCACGGGGTCCTGCTGGAAGACCCAGCGGTCGATCTCGGAGTTGAAGTGGTAGGTGCGGCCCTGGTAGCTGAGGGGATAGTCCTTCACGTTCCAGCCCTTGCCAGGCATGGCGCAGATCGGGATCTGGCTCATGTTGCAGACGATGGGCAGCGTCTCCGGGTAGGTCAGCTCGCGCCGGCCGGCCAGCAGGTTGTCGATGATCACGTCCCAGGCCTGGCCGAAGGTGTCGTTCCAGCCGGGGTATTTCTCCTCCAGCCAGTCGCGGCAGTCGGGCGTCACGCCAGCCGCCACGTTCCACCACAGCGTGGGCCGCCAGAACCAGATGCCCATCTGGTAGGCATGGTGCTGGTAGTCGAACTCGTTGATCATCTGGTCCCAGTACCAGGGCAGGTCCAGGCCCAGGTCGATCAGGCTGCGCTCGAACTGGCCGACGATCCACTCCTGCATGAACTCCTTGAAGCTCTGCTTGCGGTGGCCCAGCGGCGTGGCGTAGTCCATGGCCGTGCCGGTCAGCAGGCTGAACAGCCGCCAGGCCCGCGCGATGGCGATGTCCACCAGCTTCTGCGCCTCTTCCTTGCGGCCGTTCTTGATCAGGATCTGCAGCGCCGGACCGCCGATCTGGGCGTGGCGCGACTCGTCGGTCTGGATGCTCGAGATCAGGCTGCTGAAGGTGTAGTCCCCGGCCTCGGCCGCATCGGCCGCGAGGCCCAGGAACTGCATGTTGGTGAAGCCGGTCTCGAAGGCGAAGGTCAGCATCACCGCGATGTCGGTGGCGCTGCGCGAGAGGAAGAGGTCGTCGAAGGCATGGCGCGCGGCGATCGCGCCCCACTCATTGGTGTGATAGGCCTTGTGGGCCCAGTCGAACTGGCGGTCCTTGCTGCAGTGGCTGTGCGGGAAATACAGCTGCACCTGGGCATGGCGGTTCTCGTCCATCATGCCGAAGGTGGCCATGTTGCGCATGCCCGGTGCGCGGCCGAAGCGGGCCATGCGCGCCTCGGCGCTCATGGCCGCGTATTCACCCAGGGCAATGGCGCCGTAGTGCGACTTCAGGATGCCCAGCCAGCCCGGATCGGCCGTCTCATACATGCGGCTGCGCTCCAGCGCCGCCTTGACCGAATAGGCGCCGGCGTCCTTCTCGCGCTGCACCTTCACGTATTCGGGATAGGAGGTCTTGTAGGGCTCGTCGTATTGCTCCCACTCCGACATCGGCACGCCCATGGCGCCGGTCATCAGGTCAGGGAAGAGCTCCGCTTCAGCCACATAGGTCGGGCTCCAGTTGGTGTCTCGGGCGATGTCGTACCACTCGTGCCGTTCGAGCAGGGCCATGGGGAATGTCTCCTCGCGTGTTGTGTGAACCCACACGGTAGGAGAGCCTGCCCGGCCGCACCATTGCACTTTGGTTTAGGCGCCAGCGCCCTGCGCATCAGCTGCAGTGCAACATCCTGGGGCGCAGGCTCAGCGCCTGAGCCTCACCTCGGGAAAGTCCCGAGCTGGCCCATCATGGCCACCAGGGCCGGCACGCTGGGCGCCTGCATCTTTTCCATGATGTTGTGGCGGTGCACCTTCACCGTCACCTCGCTGATGCCCAGCTGGTCGGCCGCCTGCTTGTTGCGCAGGCCCTGGACCATGAGGGTGATGACCTCGCGCTCGCGCTGCGTCAGCGTGTCGTAGCGCGCCTGCAGGCTGGCCCGGTCGGCCCCATCGCGCAGGGCCAGGCGGTCGATCTGCAGCGACTGGTGGATGGCATCCAGCAGATCCTGGTCGCGAAAGGGCTTGGGCAGGAACTCCACCGCCCCGGCCTTGATGGCCCGCACCGTCATCGGGATGTCGCCATGGCCGGTGATGAAGACGATGGGCGGCTGGCGCGACCAGCTGGCCATCTCGCGCTGCAGCTCCAGCCCGCTCATCCCGGGCATGCGCACGTCCAGCACCAGGCAGCAGGGCGTCCAGGCCGGCGTCTGCCAGCGGCGCATGAAGTCGGCCACCGAGCTGAAGGTCTCCACCGCCAGGCCCACCGAGCGGATCAGGCTGGAGAGCGCCTCGCGCACCGAGAGGTCGTCGTCGACCACGAAGATGGTGCTGCGCTCGGGGCTGTCGGAAGGCTGGGCCATGGAGGAGGCTGGACGGTGTGGTGGCCGCATCACGCCGCCAGCGGCAGGCAGAAGCGGAAGGTCGCGCCCGGCCCGGGCAGGGGCAGCAGCTCCAGCCGGCCGCCATGGGCCTCGACGATGGAGCGGCTGATGGCCAGGCCCATGCCCATGCCACCGGGCTTGCTGGTGTGGAAGGCCTCGAAGATGGCACCGGCTTGCCCGGCGGGTATGCCCACGCCCGAATCACGCACCCACACGGCCAGGCCGTCCTCACCAGCCAGTGCCGTGGCTGCGCAGCGGGCCAGGCTGATGTCGATGCGTCGCGCCCCCGCGCCATGGGGCTGCATGGCCTCCAGCGCGTTCATGAGGAGGTTGAGCAGCACCTGCTGGATCTGCACCCGGTCCACCGGCACGCCCGGCAGGCCGGCCGCCGCGGCGGGGTCGAAGTGCAGGGCCACGCGGGCCTCGGCCGCCTGGCCCCGCACCAGGCTGAGCACCTCGCCCACCAGGCCGGCCAAGTCCACCGCCTCGCGCCTGAGCTCGCCATGGCGCAGAAAGGCGCGGATGCGGGTGATGACCTCGCCCGCCCGGTTGGCGTCGCGGACGATGCGTTCGGCGGCTGCACTTGCCTCGCCCGGATCAGGCGGCTGGGCGGCCAGCCAGCGCTGGCAGGCCGCTCCATTGGTGACGATGGCCGCCAGGGGCTGGTTCACCTCATGGGCGATGGAGGCGGCCAGCTCGCCCAGGGTGCTGACCCGGCTGACCCGCGCCAGCTCGTGGCGGGCGGTCTGCAAGGCCTCCTCGGCGCGCCGGCGTTCGGTGATGTCGCCCGCCACCAGCATCACGAAGCTCTCGCCGCTGCCGCACGCCTCGCTCGCATCGCTGACATCCGTCACATA
>JBJOKP010000431.1:0-3506 GCA_046046045.1 Pseudomonadota bacterium
GTTGGCCGGGTCCTGCTCCAGCAGGAACTTGAGCGCCTCGATGCCCAGCGTCATGTGGCGGCTCTCGTCGCTCTGGGCGGAAAAGCCGAAGGTGACGGTGCTGAGGTCGCCGTTGTGGGCCGCGCCGCTCATGAAGGGCACGAAGAGCAGGTTGGTCAGCACGTATTCGAAGGAGAAGCTGACCGCGACCAGGAACTCGAAGGGCCCGGAGGTGAGCGCATCCTCGAAGAAGCTCTTGGGCACCGAGAGGTACCAGACCCGGTCGAACCAGTGCGGTGCGCTGTGCAGGCCGTTGAAATACTTGTTGAAGTGGCTGATGGCATGCGTCTCGGTCTGGAAGTGACGCAGTTCATCCACGGCCTGGAACTGGCAGGCCACGCGCAGGCCGTTGCCGCCGAACTGGCGGCCCAGGTGGGCATAGCCGCGGTGGGCGTAGTACTCCAGCGGCGTGACGCCCTGGATGAAGAGCTTGAGCGCGTTGACGTAGCGCGCGTCCGAGACGCCCAGCTGGCCGTTGTTCTGCGCAAAGGCCTCCATCACCGCGTAGAGCTTCTTCTCCTTCTCGCCCTGGTACTTCCAGTAGGCGTCGACGGTGAGGCGGAAGGGGTCCTGGAAGGCATCCCAGTCATGGACGACGATGCCCTCGTAGCGGTCCATGGGGAAGACCGCATCGCGGTGCTGGTAGCTGGGCTCCCAGGCCAGGCCGCGCGTCATGGCGGCGTAGCGCTCCTTGAGGCCCAGCTTCTTGGGGGTGACGCGGGTGTCCATCGCAGGCTCCGTTCGGTGACTGGTGGCGGCCCGGGCTCAGTGCGTCCAGCTCAGGGTGAAGCTGTCGTCGTCCTCGTCGATGTTCCCGGACAGGGTGACCAGGTTGACGTGGATCTGCTGCAGGTCGTAGCGCCGGCCGGTCTGTTCCTCGATGGTCTCGCGGCGGATGACCAGGCGGTCCGGGCAGTCCAGCTTGACGAGACCGGGCGAATAGACCGCCTGGGCGTTGGGGTTGTCGGCCAGGATGGCCTCGACCACCGGACGGGATTCCTCGTTGTGCTGGAAGGCGATGAAGACGTTGGACATGGACGGACCTCGGGCAGGAGCTCGATGAAATCGAAGGGGAGAGAGATGGGGGGCGACGTCAGCGGCCTGCTCGGCAGCCGGGTGGCCGCGGCGCGCAGGCGTTCACGCAGGCTCAGACCGTGAGCCCGGCCTTCTTGCAGCGCGCCTGCCAGGCCTGGTGCACGCCGGCCAGGGCGGCTTCGCCCTCATGGGCCAGGGCCAGGTCGGCCACAGGGGCCAGGGCGGCGCGGGCACGTTCACCCCAGGTGCGGGCCCAGCCGCTGATCAGGGCCAGGTTCTCGGGCGACTCCGCCGCGGCGGCCTTGACGACGGAATCCACCCAGCGCGAGGTCTCGTCATGCCACTCGGGCATGAAGCTGGTCAGCATGGCCACGGCCGTGCCGCCCTGCAGGGTGAGGTGCTCGTCCACATAGCTGCCGTAGATGAGCGGATAGAGCTGGCCGTCCAGCGCCAGGTTGTGGGCGACGAAGAGCTCCATCGGGTCCTTCAGCACGAAGGTGTCTTCGACGTAGCGACGCAGCACCTGCCAGCGCGGGTCCTGCAGCCAGTCGTTCTTGCCGGCCTCCAGCACGCCGGGCTCGTCCAGGGCCAGGCCCAGGCGGGTGAGGTACTGGGCCACGCCCAGCTCGTCCATGGAATGGAACATGGTGGCTGCCGTCAGCGCCGTGCCGTAGCCGTAGGCGGTGATATAGCAGTTGTTCATGTTGCCGGCCCAGGCCACATGGCGCAGGGGCATGAGCACGCGGCAGGCGCTTTCGCGCACGGCGTCGTTCATGCGCGCCAGCAGCTTGCGGCCGTCGACGAACTGGTAGTTGGCCTCCACCGCCTCCTGCTGCTTGGCGCGCTGCATGGTCCAGCTGGCGTAGTAGAACTGGCGCGGGTCGCGCAGCACATACCAGTCCTTCAGGACCACCTTGGTGCGCCGGGTGTCGAACAGCTCGTACTGCGGCTCCCAGGTCGGCCGGTAGTGGAAGTTCTGCGTCGGCTGGGCGCCGAAGGTAGCTTCCTGATACCGCGTGGCCGGCTTGTCGGCGCCGATGTATCTGGCGACGTGGGAGTAGGTCTGGCGCAGCGGCTTGATCTCGCGCGCCTGCAGGTCGATGCTCGTCATCCTTGTCTCCGTCTCTCTGGGGGCTGTCCTGTGGGGGTCCGGGGTGGCCGGGGTGGCCGGGCTTCTCTGAGCCCTGGCGTCATGTCTCTGGTTCTTGACCGCGGTGGCCGGGCTCAGCCGCCGGCCACGTCCTCGTCGGGGGTGTCAGGCGGGCGGGCCGGCGCGCCGGGGGTGCGCAATTCGTCGGGCAGGCGCTCGGCGCCATGGCGTTCGCAGAAGGCCTCGAAGATCGGCGCCGGCAGCACCAGCTCCGCCGCCAGATCGGGCCAGCCGATGGCGAACTCGAAGGCCACCAGGCCGTTGGGCCGCCGCTCGATCACCCGCACGAACTTGCGCATCACATCGCCCGGCAGTTCCGCCGGCTGGTCCGGGGCGGCATCTGGCGAGGTGGCGGGCAGCAGGGTGGAGGTCATCGGGCGAGGTTCACGAAATCGTCGCGGGCCCCACCACCACCGCAACCCACGTGCCAGCCACTGACCCGCAAGCCTGAAATCTCGATATTTTTAGGGTAAACCCCCAAAAATCAAATCCCATTCGCCGTTGATCTCGAACAGGTTTGAGGTGATGGCCCTGGGGTTAACCCAAGTCATGCTGCAGTGAAGCATGATGTTTTCATCAAAAACCGGTCAAACCGGCTTCATCATTTGATGAAACAAGGAAGTTGACTGGCAGTGCCCCGGGAAGGTCACTAGCGTGACAGAGATAGTTATCTCGATAATTTGGACATGAGCCTGGACCTCCTCCCTCCCCTGCCGGCCGACGCCGACCTGCGCCGGCTGGTGCATTTCTCGGCGGGAGACGGGCGCATCTGGCTGGCTGGCCACCGCATGCTGCTGCTGCACACCCAGGCCCTGGGCTCGCTGAGGCGCGAGCTGATGGGCAGCATCGGCCGAGAGGCCACGCGCCGGGTGCTGATGCGCACGGGCTATGCCTCCGGCCAGCGTGACGCCGTGCTGGCCCGCCAGGTGCGCCCCAAGGCCAGCCTGTACGACCAGTTCGCCGTCGGCCCTCAGCTGCACATGCTGGAGGGCGCCGTGCAGGTCACGCCCGAGCAGTTCGAGCTCGACATCGAGGCCGGCACCCACCACGGCGTGTTCCGCTGGGACCATTCCTGGGAGGTCGACACCCATGTGCGCGACTTCGGCCCGCAGAGTGATCCGGTCTGCTGGATGCTGATCGGCTATGCCTCGGGCTATGTCAGCGCCTTCATGGGCCAGCCCGTGCTCTACCGCGAGACCCAGTGCGCCGCCTGCGGCCATGCCCACTGCCGCATCGAGGGCCGGCCGCAGCGCGACTGGCCGGACGGCGACCTGCTGGCACG
>JBJOKP010000432.1:0-3501 GCA_046046045.1 Pseudomonadota bacterium
GCCTGCAGCAGCTCGGCCAGGTGCAGCAGGTTGGTGATGCGGCGCTCGCCGTCCGGTCGCGCCAGCCAGCGCGCCGGGAGGCGCAGCAGGTGCAGGCTGCGGCGCAGCATGGGCAGCACGCCCTGGCGGCGCCAGACGCTGGCGAGCTGGCGCAGCTGCTCGACGCGGGCCTCGAAGGCCAGGTCGTTCTGGCTCAGCCTGGCCAGTTCGGCCAGGGGCAGGTCCAGGGTGGCGGTGGCCAGGGCGGCGCGGGCGCGGCGGGCATCCAGCGGGTCGGCCACGGCCTGCAGCCAGAGCAGCAGGTCAGCGGCCTCGCGGCTGGCATAGACCGATTCCTGGTCAGAGAGGTAGACCGAGGCCACCTGGCGCTCGGCCAGGGCGCGGCGCACGGCACGGGCCTCGCGGCCGGTGCGCACCAGCACGGCGATGTCGCCCGGTGCCAGCCGGCGCCGGGGCCGGCCGTCGTCATGCTCGTAGCCGCAGGCCGGCTCATTGAGCAGGGCGACGATGTGTTCGGCGCAGTGCACGGCATAGCGCCGCTGGATCTGCGCTGCCGTGGCCGGCCGCGGATCGGCCAGCACGGTGAGGGCGGGCAGGGGGCCTTGGGCATCGACCAGCCGGTCGCTGCGGCCATGGGCCGCCACGGCCAGGAAGGGCAGCGGATTGGCGACCGCGGCCGGCTCGGGCGCCGTCGCTGCCGTCACTGCCGTCGCCTCCGCACGGAACAGGAAGGCGCCGCGCGTGCTGCCCCGCTCGGCCTGGCCGAAGAGCTGGTTGACCGCCCCCACCAGGGCGGTGGTGGAGCGGTAGTTGGTGTCCAGCAGGTAGTGGCGGCCGCGGGTGGCCTGGCGGGCGGCCAGGTAGCTGTGGATGTCGGCGCCGCGGAAGGCGTAGATGGACTGCTTGGGGTCGCCGATGAGGAAGAGGGCGCTGCCGCGGGCGTTGGCCGCCGTGTCGTAGAGGCGGTCGAACAGGCGGTACTGCAGCGGCGAGGTGTCCTGGAACTCGTCGACCAGGGCCACCGGCGTCTGCTGCACGATGCGCTGGCGCAGGCGCGCACCGGCCGGGCCGGCCAGGGCGGCGTCCAGGCGCTCCTGCAGGTCGGCAAAGCCGAAGCTGCCGCGCTGGCGCTTGAACTGTGCCAGGCGCTGCGCCACCTGGGCGGCGGCGTGCAGGGCCAGTTGCCCGGCCAGCGGCGGCTGCTGATCCAGCGCCTGCAGCCGCGGGTGCAGGGCCTCCAGCTCGGCCAGGGCGGCGGCCACGGCGGCGGGCAGGTCCAGCGGCTGGCTGCGGTCGGTGCGGGCGGCATCGACGCCGTCCAGGCTGAGGGCCGTCCAGGCCTTGTCGGCCAGGTCGGGCAGGACCTGGGCGGGGGCGCGGGCCCAAGCGTCGAGCGCCTTGATCCAGCCCGGCCACTGGTTGGCGGGGTAGCTGCCCTTCTTCAGCGCCGGCTGCTTGCCCTCCAGCTGGCCGGGCAGCCAGGCGCCCAGGGCCGCGGCCTTGTCGACCCAGCCCTGCTTGAGGGCCTGCAGTTCGGCGACCTGCGGGCCGACCAGATCGGCCAGGCTGCCGGCGCTCATGGTCTGGCTGCCATCCACGCCATGGGGCAGCAGGGCCTGCACGCTGCGCTGCAGGGCCTGGACGTGGGGCCAGAGGGAGAGGATGGCGTCCAGGATGGCGCCGTCGCCCAGCGGGTAGATCTGCTGGCGCCAGTAGTCGCGGCAGGCCTCGGCCAGCAGGGCCTGCTCGTCGGCCTGCAATTCCTCGTCGAACAGGCTGCCGCTGTCGAAGGCGTGTTCGCGCAACATGCGCTGGCACCAGGCGTCGATGGTGTGCACCGCCGCGTCGTCCATGGCTTCGGCGGCCAGGGCCAGGCGCCAGGCGGCCTGCTCGCGGGCCGGGCCTTCCGGGTAGGCGGCCAGCAGGCCGGCCAGGAAGTGATCGTGGGCGGCCGGCAGCTGGCGACCGCGGAAGCAGGCCGCAGCCTCGACCAGGCGGGCGCGGATGCGGTCCGACAGCTCGCGCGTGGCGGCGCGGGTGAAGGTCATGACCAGGATCTCGGACGGGGCCAGGGGCCGGCCGTGGCCGCTGGCCTCGTCGCCATCGCCCGCGCCATGGCCCAGCACCAGGCGCAGGTAGAGGGCGGCGATGGTCCAGGTCTTGCCGGTGCCGGCACTGGCCTCGATGAGGCGGCTGCCCCACAAGGGCAGCTGCAGGGCATCCAGCGGCGTGGGGGCGTCAGCAACCTCGACAGCCGCGGGAGGCAGGCGGGGCTCAGTCATAGCGGTCTCCGGCGGGCTGGGCGGATGTCGAGGAGGCCAAGGTTGGCGCAGGCCCAGTCGATCCTGGTGGTGTCGGCACGGGCTCGGGCAGGTCCAGCACCAGCACCCGCGAACTCGTCGACCACTCGAGCAGCGGCCGGTAGAGCTGTTCGGCCAGGGCGGCAAAGCGGCCGTCGGCGCTCAGGCTGTCGAAGTCGGGGTAGAGCCGCGCCAGGCAGGGTTCCTCGACCTCGCCGGGCAGGGCCCCGGCATGGTCGGCGCCTTCGTAGGCGGTCTCGGCGTCGTCGCCCTCCAGGGCGGCCAGGGCGGTGCGGCAGGCCAGCGGCAGCGGCCGCTGCATGCCCTCGGCCCAGGCGGCCATCAGGGTGTGGAGCTGGGCCAGTGCCTCGTCAAGCGGCAGCGGCTGCAGGGCCAGCATGCCGTCGCGGCCCACCAGCAGCTGGCCGGCCGACTGGCCGCAGGCGCTGGCGGCGAGCAGGCGCACCCAGGCGTCGACCAGCTTCTCGGGCCGCGGCACGAACTTCTTCTTCACCTCCCGCAGCAGTCGCGAGGCGCCCAGGGTGATGGACAGCGCCGACGTGGGGGCGGTCGATCCGGTCGGCCCGCGCAGGCCGTCGAGCCAGTCGCTCAGGGTCGCGCCGGCATGCTCCAGGTGCAGGGCGCGGGCCGGCAAGTGCTGGGGGTGCTCGGCATGAAAATCCTGCCAGGCCGCCAGCAGCGGCCGGGCCGCCTGCGCCAGGCTCTGCGCGGTGCGCGGCCCCAGCGGCCCCAGGGGGAGGCGGCCGCTGCCCTGCAGGCGGTCCAGGCGGGCCTGCAGGCCCGCCTCCACGCCCAAGCCCGGGCCCAGGCGCAGGACGGCCGGTGGATCGGCGATGAGCTCGTCGAGCAGCCGCCAGTCCTCCAGCCCGGCGACCTGGAAGGCCTCGTCATCGTCGGGCAGCTCGCCCTCGTCGCGGAACTGCACGTGCAGCCGCTCGCGGAAGAAGGCCTGCACAGGATTGCGCAGGAAACGCGCCAGCCGCATGACGGTGAGCGGGGCGTCGCCGGTGTCGAAGGGCGGCAGGCTGTCGTCGTCGGCGGCGGCAGCAGCCGTGTCGGCCACAGGGGCGTCCTGATCGGTGTTCTGGTGGGCGTCGCGCCACTCGTGGGCATGGGTGAACAGGGCGGTGGCGGCCTCGGCCGCCGGGGCCTCGACCGGTGCCTCGAAGTAGCGCCGGCT
>JBJOKP010000433.1:0-3496 GCA_046046045.1 Pseudomonadota bacterium
CCTGGTGCTGTATGAAGCGGCAGTGGAAGTGTTCGCCCGCCTGCAGGAGGCCGAGGCCCTGCTGGGCAGCCCGGAGCGCATGGCAGACCTGAGCCTGGTCGGCAGTGCCGCGGCCGATCCGATGGCACTGCCGGCCGGGCAGCGGATCGAACTGCCAGCGGCCGGCCAGACATCGCCTTCGTGGCCGCTGCCCGGGCACGTGCCTGCCCTGGCTTGTGCTCCTCGTCACCCTGGGGTGGAATCAGCCGGGCAGGCCGACGCCATCTTGCCGCGTGGCCTGCAGGACGAGGAGATCCGCCCATGCCCACCGGCCACCCCGCACCCGCAACCCGGCACCACCACAGCCCCGACCTTGACGAAGTTGGGCCTGCAGCCCTGAGGTCGACCGCCGTCGGCACCCCTGGGATGGTCTGGCAGGGGGGCTTGCCAGTGGCAGGGTTGCGGCCAATCTGGCTGGCGGTGCTGGCGCTGACGCTGGCCCCGTCCGGGCACGCGGCAGCCCAGCAGCAGCCCGCCGTGACCGCGGCAGCTTCCAGTTCGGCGACGGCCGCTGCCGAGCCGGACGGGCGGGTCATCCGCCACAGCGTGGTGGTGCCGGCGCCGCTGGCCGAGGTCTGGCAGGCCTGGACCACCCGCGACGGAGTCCGCAGCTTCTTTGCGCCGGAGGCGGTGATCGATGCTCGGCCGGGCGGTGCCTTCCAGATCCAGTTCGACCCCCTGGCCGAACCGGGCGCCCGTGGCGCCGACGAAATGCGCTACATGGCGTTGCAGCCCATGCGCATGCTCAGCTTCGACTGGAATGCGCCGCCCCACCTGCCCGAGGCGCGGGCCCAGCGCACCTTCGTGCTGCTGCATTTCGAGCCTGTGGACGCAACCCATACCCGCGTGCGGCTGCTCCACAGCGGCTGGGGCGAGGGCGGCCAGTGGGACCAGGCCCATGCCTATTTCAGCCGTGCCTGGGGCAATGTGCTGGCCAACCTGGTCAAGCGCTTCGAGCAGGGGCCCATCGACTGGACGGCCTGGATGGAGGGCCTGCGCAGCTACCACGCGCAGCAGGCGGCCAAGGCCAAGGCCGCCGCCGGCGCGGCGTCGGGGCCGCGCTGAACTCAACGCGGCAGCAGCACCATCAGGAAGGCCCGTTCAGCAAACCACAGGCCGGCCAGCGCGGCGATCAGCAGCGAGCCGCCGATGAAGATGCCCCAGCGGTAGAAGCGGCTGTGACGCAGGGTCCAGGCCAGTGGCATGAAGAGCAGCACGATGACCAGCTGGCCCAGTTCCACGCCCACATTGAAGCCCACCAGGGCCAGGGCCAGGCTGCCCTGGGCCAGACCCAGATCGGCCAGCACGCTGGCAAAGCCGAAGCCGTGGATCAGGCCGAAGCCGAAGGCCACGGCCCAGCGCTTCTCGGCCACCAGGCCGAAGACGTTGTTGAGTGCGGCCAGCACCACCGAGGCGGCGATGGTGGCTTCCACCCAGCGGCTGGGCAGGGCGATGACCTGGAGGGTGGCCAGGCTGAGGGTGATGGAATGGGCCAGGGTGAAGGCGGTCACCACGGCCACCACTTCGCGCACGGCCTGGCGGCCCGAGCTGCCGGCCTGCCAGCGCAGGCCGTCGATGCCGGCGCGCTGGCCGGCGCCGGCCGGCACCCGCATCAGCGCGGCCGGCAGCAGCAGGGCCAGCAGGAAGAGCACATGGTCGAAGCCGACCCAGATGTGCCAGATGCCATCGCGCACATAGGCCGTGAACTGGCCCCAGCGGCTGGTGTCACCCAGGGTGAAGCGCTGGCTGGCGGCTTCGGGCGAAAAGATGGCGGTGCGGGTGCTGGCACCGGTCTCCAGACGCAGCAGGCCGCGGTGCTGGGGGTCGAGGTCGGCAAAGAGGCGGTAGGTCAGGGCCAGGGACTCGGGCTGGCGGCCGGCCAGCTGCGGGCAGTCCAGCCGGAAGGGCAGCACGCTGTAGGCGCCGTCGCTGTGCTGGTCGACCAGCTGGGAGCCGGGCAGCAGGGTGCAGGGCGTGTCGTCAGCCTGCACGCTCAGCCGCGCCAGGGCGTAGGCGGCGATCTCGGCATGGCGGGCGCGCAGTTCACCCCAGGTGATCTCGCCGTTGCCGTCGGCGTCCAGGCCGATGGCGAAGTCGAGGTCGCGCAGGGCGATGTCCCACTGCCCGTCCAGGCTGGCCGACGAGGCGCCGGACGCGGCAGGCTGGACGGCCAGGTGCAGATAGCTGTCTGAGGGTTTGTGGGCCAGGCCAGGCAGCGTGAAGCCCAGCAAGAGTAGGCCTGTCAGCAGCTTCAGCAGGCCGAGGAAGCCGCCGGTGGCGACCTGGGCCATCAATGGGTGGCGAGGCGATGCGCTCACGGCTTGCCTCCCTGGGAGGCGGCCAGGGCGGCGGCCGGTGCGCCCAGCTGCCGGGCCAGGGCCTGCAGCTGCGGGCTTTCGATGCCGCTGCGGCTCATCCATTCCAGCGCGGGCCGGGCGGCGGCCGGCTGGCCGGCGGCGAGGGCACATTCCATGAGCACGCGGGCGTCGACCGGTTCGCGCTGCACGTCGAAATTGGCCACCGCCAGGCTCAGGGCGCGCGGCAGCTCGCCCAGCACCTCGCGGGCAAAACGCGCCTCCTCTTTTTGGTGCACGGTGTCGCCGCGCAACCGGGCGTCGTCGAAACGGGCGCGAAGGTCGGCGGTCCAGCTGGCCAGTTCGGGCGCCTGGGTCTGGCGGGCGGCGATGGCCAGGCGCAGCAGCAGCAGGTCGGAGCGCTCGCGGCCGCGCAGCAGGGTGAGCACCTCGGCCGGCCGCTTCAGGTCCAGCAGCAGGTCGCCATAAGCGGCCAGCAGGTAGCCGTCGGTCAGGCCCAGGGCCAGAGCGCGGCGGAAGGTCGCTTCGGCTTCGCGGGTCTGGCCCAGGCGCAGATGGGCTTCGGCCAGGCGGGTCAGGATCCAGAGTTGCTGCGGTTGGTTGCCGGGGACACTGGCCGCCGCATCGGCGGCCTCGGCCAGCTTGCGCACGGCAAGAGCGGCCTGGCCGGTGGTGGCGTCGATCATGGCGATGCAGGCCGTGCCCGAAAGCGGATCACCCAGGACGCCGAGCCGCTCGCAGGCCGGACGGGCGTCGCCGTAGCGGGCCTGCACCATGGCGATGGCTGCCAGCCAGGCCCAGCCTTCGTAGAGATCGGGCCTGGCCGCCACGGCAGCCTGCAGGTCAGCCACAGCGGGTTCGAACTGGTGGCTGAACTGGCGCAGCATGGCGCGCATCACCCGCACCTCGGGCGGCGGGGCGGGCTGGTCCCACCAGGGACGCAGGGCGGCCTGGGCATAGCCGATGTAGCGCGGGTCGCCTTCGGCAGCCACCTCGTCGAAGTAGCGGTGCGCCAGCTTCACGGCCAGGCCCAGGTCATCCGGCCGCGCAGCGAGCTGGCGACGCAGGTCGGCGAACTCGCGCGCCCGGGCATCGCCGGCCTTGCTCGGCAGGCGTTCCAGCACCTGCTGGTCGGAGGTGGG
>JBJOKP010000434.1:0-3485 GCA_046046045.1 Pseudomonadota bacterium
AGGGTGTTGATGCCGTCCTGCACCGTGCCCACGTGTTCGAACAGGGCGGACATCTCCCACATGATCCAGTGCGAGAAGCCGTTGAGGCGCAGGGCCATGGCCGTGGCCGCCGCCACCGCGCCCAAGCCGATGCTGCCCTCGTGCCAGCTCCACAGGGCCAGGGCCGTGGTGCCCAGCACCAGGGACATGCTGAGGCTGTGGATCACCGTCTCGAAGGCGCTGACATAGCGCATCTGGCCATGCACCGTGCCCAGGAAGTCCTGCATCGCGCCCTTGGCATAGGCTGCCTCGCGGCGGGCATGGGAGAAGAGCTTGACCGTGGTGATGTTGGCGTAGGCATCGGTGACGCGGCCGGTCATCAGCGCACGCGCATCGGCCTGGGCCTGGGAGACCTTGGCCAGGCGCGGGATGAACCAGCGCAGCGCCAGCAGGTAGAGCGCCAGCCAGACGATGAAGGGCAGCAGCAGGCGCAGGTCGAAGCCGGCCAGCACCACGCCCAGGGTGAGGAAGAAGACGGCGACGAAGACCAGGATGTCGGTGACGATGAAGATGGCGTCGCGCGCCGCGAGTGCGGTCTGCATCACCTTGGCCGCGACGCGGCCGGCGAACTCGTCCTGGTAGAAGGCCAGGCTCTGGCCCAGCATCAGGCGGTGGAAGTTCCAGCGCAGCCGCATGGGGAAGTTGCCCGCCAGGCTCTGGTGCTTGAACATGGTCTGGGCGCCCACCACGATGGGGCTGGCGACCAGCAGGGCCGCCAGGGTGAGCAGGCCGGTGCCATGTTCGCTGAACAGGCGCTCGGGTGGCGTGGCGCCCAGCCAGTCCACGATGCGGCCCAGCATGCCGAAGAGCACGGCCTCGAACACGCCGATCAGCGCCGTGCAGACCGACATCAGCAGCAGCGGTGCACGCAGGCCCTCGGTGCAGCGCCACAGAAAGGGCAGCAGGCCCTTGGGCGGGATGGCGGGCAGGGCCTCGGGATAGGGATCGACCAGGCCCTCGAACCAGGCGGCCAGGCGGCGCGCCGGGGCGTACAGCCAGCCGCTGCGGGCCGGCAGGGTGGCAGGATCGATCGTTCCCAGGGTGGCGGCGGAAGTGGGTAGCGGCACGGCAGCTCCAGAGGCATCGGCAGGCCACGGGGCCGGGCCCCGCCCGCCCTCGCGGCGAGCGGCGGAGGCTAACCCAAGCGCCTGGGCAGCGCAGGCCGCGGCTCCCCCCTCCCCGGCGTTCACTGCACCAGGTTCAGGATCTCCAGCTGCTCGGCCACGGTCTCGAAGGTGCCGGTGCCGGCGGGCATCTGCATCAGCGGCTTGAGCTGGGTGTCGAACAGCCAGACGCTGGGATAGACCAGCAGGCGGGCCCGTTCGTCGCCGATGGACTTCTGGAAGTCCACGTACCCCAGGCTGCGCTCGCCCACCTTGAAGAAGAGCTTGCTGGCCTGGATCTGCAGCGAGCTGCGCAGGTCCACCACCAGCCAGCCGGCGAAGTGGGGCTGCAGCTCCTGGGCGTTCCTGGCCAGAAAGGCCTCGTACTTGCGGCAATAGGGGCAGTCGCTGGCGCCCAGGTAGACGTAGAGGCGGCGCTTCTCGCGCCGCGCCCGCTCCAGCGCCGCGGTGAGGTCGAACTCGGTTCGGCCGCTGGCGCCCGACTCGATCACCACCGGCTGGTAGGCGGCCGGCAAGGCGGCCCGGGCCGGGAGCACCAGAGCCAGGCCCAGACCCAGGCTCAGACTGAAGCTCAGACCGAGCGGCCGGATCAGGCTCACCAGGAAGGCGCGGGCCCGGGCCGCCGGGCCCAGCCGGCACGCCTCACTGGATCGACAGGGTGCCGACATACCGTCCCTCCTTGGAGTCCTCGACCTCGGCGCGCAGCTCGCCGCCGGCCTGCTCGGGGCGGAAGTTGAAGCGCAGCGAGGGGTTCTCGCTGAGGGAGAAATCCAGCTCCGCGTCGAAGAGGCGCTGGCCGGCGTAGCTCACCTTCACCGAACGCACGAAGTGCGGCGGGATGTACATCACCGTCACGTTGTTGAGCTCGAAGCCGGTGTCGTTGGGATGGATGATGCCCAGGTCCACCGGCGTGGGCTGGCCCAGGTGCAGGCCTTCGGGCAGCTTCATGGTGGTCTTGCCGATGTTGTGCAGCTGGTCACGGTTGGGTGGGGCCGAGCAGCCGCCCGAGACCTTCACGTAGCGCGAGTCCATGTGCAGGCCACCGTCGGAGAGTTCGACGATGACGCGCACATGGCTGTATTCGTCCACCCGCAGTCGGGTCTCGAAATCCGCCTGGCCGATCTGGGGCGTCAGGTCGAGCACGGCGGCCAGGGGCGAGGGGTTCTTGTCCACCAGCAGCCAGAGCTTGCGCACGTAGCGCGTGTCGCTCTGCGCCAGGCGGGCATGGATCTTCACCGGCACCGAGGCGCCGTAGGCCGCCCGCAGCGGCACGATGAGCTGGATCTGGCTGCCCTCCCCGGCCGTGATGGCGCGGGCGCCGAAGATCTTGTCCTTGAGCTGCTCCCACTGCGGCGAGCTGTCGCCGTGCTGCACATTGGTGGGCAGGCCGCCCAGAGCGGCGTGGGCGGGCGTGGCGACCATCATCACCGGCAGCAGCAGCAGAGCCGCAAGCAGGGAGGTCGTCAGGGCCTTGAACATCCTCATCGTGGTGTCTCCTTGTTGTTCAGGGTCGGGGTCATGCCGCAGGGGTGATGGCGCTCAGCGAGCGCGCACCGCGAGTCCGGTCTGTCTGGCCACGATTGAGCCAGAAGCTGCCGACCCCGGTGGCTCAGTCGGACTTGTTCAATCTGACTTCTCCGGCCGCGCCGGGGCGCTGCCGGCCAGGGCCGGCGCGAGTGGCGCCAGCAGTTCGTCGCGTTCATGTTTGAGAAACAGCACCGAGGCATTGCGGCGGTGAATGGTCTCGTACTGGTCCCAGCCGGCGAATTCGGGCAGCTCGCAGGCATCGCCCACCTCGCTGAGCGGCGTGCCCCGCTTGAGCAGCCGCAGGGCCAGGGCATCCAATTCGCTCAGGTATCGGGCCACGGTGCGGATCAGCGCGGGCGGCGAGGCCGGACCATGGCCAGGCAGCACGGCGCGGATCTCGCCGCGGTCAGCCGCCGCCTGCAGCTGCCCCAGGGCGGCCTGCCAGCCAGCCAGCCGGGCGTCCTGCACATCGGGAATGCGCAAGGCATCGAGCAGGCCGCCGGCCAGCAGGCTGCCGGTCTGGGGATCGAGCACGGCCACATGGCCCGGGCCGCTGGAATGGCCGAACTCCAGCAGGCGCAGCGGCCGGCCGATCAGCTCGCCGATCTCCCGCCCGCCAATTTCCTGCCCACCGTCGAAGACCCGGTCGGCCACCGGCACCTTCGTGCCCGCCATCTCCGCCTCGCCCAGCACCCGGGTGAGGTTCTTGAGGCAGGTGGCGCAACGCGCCGCCATGAGCTGGGCGGCCGGGCGGGACATCCACACCGGGATGCCGCGCTGCTGGAAGACGGTGGC
>JBJOKP010000435.1:0-3480 GCA_046046045.1 Pseudomonadota bacterium
CGAGAAGTTGAAACCGGGTGCCGTTCCGTTTTGCAATTGAGCACACCCGGCCAGACTTGGCTAACGAATGGGTTCTGCGCGCGAGTCTGTCATCAGGGTCTGCAGCCCAGGGAATCAGTTTCCAGGAAAGCTGCGTCAATGACCGTTTGTAGTTTGTCCAGTCCGCACCTATGCTCGTACCGGATATCAGCAAGTTAGTCCGTCAGTGGATGAATCGCAAAGGATACTGATCCCTGAGTCAATCGCTGCGCGATCGACTCAGGTTTGATGCACCCAAAATTCGCTTGACAGCGGGGGGAGCCCTTGTAGTTGAACGTGAGGCGACCTCAAAAAGCGAAGCTTTTTGTGGGTCGCCTCGGCGGACGGGCTAGATTGCTTGGGCACTAATGGCTTAACCATTCGGCAAGACAAATTGGCTCAGGTACTCAAGGCGTTCGTTCACTAGACGGGACAAACATCTGGCTTCTGAGATGGAATACGCACCGCCATATTCTTCGTTCTCGAACTGGCAAGTCTTGTCGCGGTAACGAATCCATGCACGCTGCGCGTCAACAAGGGCTGTGCGGCTTTTTTCTTCTCCGCTCTTGTCATATTGGGTCAATATCAATTGGTAGGTTGCATTGAGCCGTTTGTCTGCTTCGGCTGTGGCACGTCGAGTCAGGCACGCCTCGAAGCGTGTACTTGTATCTGGCGCATCGCATCCATATGTGTCGTCACCTGCATTTGCTATTGCAGGCACAGCTGAAATTGCAAGTAGAAACGATAGGAATATACGCATTTTGAGCAATCTAACAGATAGCGTTTATCCGCCGAGCAAAGTCGAGGGCAGATGCCTCGACGAGATACGAGGCAGATAAACCGTGTTGAACTGAACCATCGCGCCTCCCGTGCCGTCGCCGGTGTTGTGGTTGTTGCAGCCAAGGGGATTGGATCGATCCCGGTCTTGGCTGCGGCCCATTATGGTGAGGCTGGCGCGCATGTGAAGGCCTGCCGTGGCAGCTGTGATGCCGGGGCGGCGTGTGTGGCCATGCTGTTTCGGCCGATTCGACCGCTGTCGCCGCCGGTGCCGCATGCAAAGGCGCGAGTTGGGGCAGCCCACCTGCGGCCACAGGCGCGGCGGACCTCGGCATCGATGACCAGGACCAGGGTGCTCATGGCGGCGCACGGGCCGGCGGCCTGGGTGGCTGCATGGCCATGGCCTGCCCGGGTGCTGGCAGGCGACGCAGGCCAGGCAGTGTCTGGCCCACGTGCAGCGACCCGTGGCAGGCCGGGCAGGTGTGGATCTGCGCCTGGGCCACCCGCGCCATGAAGGCCTGGGCGGACTCCAGGGCCAGCGGATTGGGTGCGGGCTGCTGCAGCGCCTGGCGGGCCTGGGCAAGCTGGGTCTTCTTGCAGTCGTTGGCCAGCACGCCGTAATGGCGGATGCGCTGGATGCCCGCGGGCAGCACATGCAGCAGGAAGCGGCGGATGAACTCCGCGGTCGGCAGCCGCAGCCGTCGCTTGCCGCCCTGCTCGTCGGCCCGCACGGTGAAGCAGACCTCCTGGGCGCTCACGGCCTGGATGCGCTCGTTGCCGATGGCGGTGCGATGGCTGTAGCGGCTGAGGTAGTCCAGCACCTGGGCCGGTCCGCCCAGCGGGGCCTTGGCGTACACCACCCAGGCGTGGCGGTAGAGCGCCTTGCGCCCTGCCTCGCCGAGGTTGGGGTCCAGGGGCACATCGGGCTGGCCCGCGTGCTGGCGCAGGGCCTGCATGAACTTGCCGCGGAACACGCTGCTCAGGGCCCGCACGGGGAAGAGGAAGTCCGGCGCCCGGGCAGGCACATGCCACTGACCGCCCGCGAGCACGCCGCAGGCCATCACCGCATGCAGGTGCAGGTGCTGGCGCAGGTCCTGGGTCCAGGTATGAAGTACCAGGCTGAAGGCGGGCTGCCCACCCGCTGGATGGTCTGCCTGGCCATGGGGCAACCGAGCGCTGACCTCCGCGCCTGATCGCAACGTGGCCGCCGGCGCCAACCGGCATGGCAAGGTGATGGCACCCCGTTGCGCCGCAGAGCCGGGTACAGACACATGTCTGCCGGCGCGGCGCAATGCATGGGTCGCCAGAGAGTCCGTCCCCAGAGCGGCGATGCCTTTGCCAACCAACAGCCATCAACCGGCGGCCCTCATTCGGCAATGCGGAACTGCTGCACCAGCCCGCGCCACCAGCCTTCGGTGACCTGCACCTCGGTGTACTGGCCGCCGGTGGCTTCGGCGATCACGGAGCGCCAGAAGGCGGTGGCGGCTGCGTTTCCTGGGATCTGGCCCACTTCCCAGGGGCCGGGATGGCGGGCGAAGACGGCGAGGGCCAGGGCGCGGCCGGCGCCAGTGCGTCGATAGCGCTTGAGGATGAAGAACTGCTCCATCCAGGTGCCTTGCGGCATGGAGACCAGGGCGGGCGCGGTGAGGGCAAAGCCCAGGACCTGGTCGCCGTCCAGGGCGAGGTAGGCGCGGGAGCGGTCGCCCTTGCGGTGGCGGGTGAGGTCGAAGCCGTAGCGCGCGCGCTGGTCCAGGTCCTGCGGCCACAGGTCGGAGAGGTCGTACTGGTAGAGCTCCAGCAGCTGCCCCAAGGCCGGGAAGTCCTCGTCACGGGCTTGGCGGATCGAGATGGGCATGGGCGTGGAGGTGCGGATGAGCGCGGTGTAGGCCGAGTCCGCCACCAGCGCTGCGCCCAGCAGGCAAGGACCGGGGCAGTGGGTCTTCAGGAACAGGCGCTACGGCCTGGGCCCGGTGACGACGGTGACCTGCTTGAGTTCACCGGATGGCTTCTTGATCACGAATCGAATGGACTGCCCGGCCTCGCGCTCGAGCAGGGGCTTCAGGTCGTTGGCCTTGGCGCCAATGACCTGGCGACCTTCGACTTCCACGATGTGATCACCCTCGCTGATGCCCGCCTTGGCGGCGGGGGAAGCCGCCACGACCTTGGACACCTTCACGGCCGTGAGGGTGGGATTCAGGAAGAAGCCATCGCCGTTCACGTCGAGGCCCATGCCGATGTAGCCAGCCTCCGCGGCAGCCGATGCCCGGCCCCAGCACAAGGCGCAGATCAGGAGGAGCGCGATTCTGGCGATGGCGGGCATGAACCTGGTTCGGGGCGGGGCTGGCTGCATGGCGGTCTGGACGTGGCGGTGCAGCCTGGTTTGGTGGGCAGGGGCTGCGGGTGGGCTGAGAGCGGTCATTCGGGATATTCGACGAGTTGAAGCTCGTTTCCCGCCGGGTCGCGCAAGGTGGCCAGCGTGCCGCCCCAGGGCTGCCGTTCGGGCCGCCCCGTGAATTGCACCCCTCGCGCGTCCAGTTCCTGGCACAGCTGCGCGATGTTCTTGACATTGAACGACAAGCCGGTGAAGCGTCCGACCAGGACTTGCTCCTCGTGGGGGGCGTCCGGGGCAACCCGCTCGACCACCAGATCACAGGACTGAGCTTCGACCACAAGGAAATCGCCTGC
>JBJOKP010000436.1:0-3477 GCA_046046045.1 Pseudomonadota bacterium
TGCAGCCCTACGCCCGCTGCATCGGCGACTGGCTGGAGCACTGGGCGCAGAGCACGCCCGAGGCGCTCTTCCTGGCCGAACGGTCGGCCAGCGTGCCGGCCCAGGCCGATGGCTCATTGGGCTGGCGCCGCCTGAGCTACGGCCAGGTGCGCGAGGCCATCGGCCGCATCGCCCAGGCCCTGCTCGACCTGGACGTGCCGGCGCACAAGCCAGTGGTGGTGCTCAGCGACAACTCGGTCGACCACGCCCTGCTGGCCCTGGCCACCATGCACCTGGGCCGGGTGGTGTGCACCGTCTCCAGCGCCTACTGCCGGCTGACCCAGGACCACGCCAAGATCCACGCCATCCTGGATGCCCTGCAGCCCGGGCTCATCTACGCCATCGACCCGGGCGTCTACGGCAAGCCGGTGCAGAGCTGGCGCGGCGCCGTGGGCCTGCCGGTGGTCTTCAGCAGCAATGCCCAAGCGCACGCCGGCGCGCTCAGCTTCAGCGCCCTGGTGGACCGGCAGGAAAGCCCGGCGGTGATGGCCGCCTTCGCCGCCATCCGCCCGGAAACGCCGGCCAAATACCTGCTCACGTCCGGCTCCACCGGCGTGCCGAAAGTGGTGGTCAACAGCCACCGGATGTTGTGCGCCAACCAGCAGCAGATGGCCCAGGCCTGGCCCTTCCTGGTGCGCCACCCGCTGCACCTGCTGGAATGGCTGCCCTGGAGCCACACCTTCGGCGGCAACCACAACTTCAACATGGTGCTAGCCCATGGCGGCAGCCTGCACATCGACGAAGGCCGGCCCGTGCCCGGGCTGATCGAGAAGACCGTGGCCAACCTGCGCGAGGTGCGGCCCAACTTCTACTTCAACGTGCCGCGCGGCTTCGACATGCTGCTGCCCACGCTGGAGAGCGACGCCAGCTTTGCCGAAGCCTTCTTCGGTCGCCTCGAAGGGGTGTTCTACGCCGGCGCGGCCCTGCCGCAGAGCCTGTGGGAGCGCCTCGAAGCCGTGGCGAAGAAGACCCGCGCCGGTGGCTCCCAGCGCCCGCTCTGGTTCACCTCCAGCTGGGGCGCGACCGAGACAGCCCCTGCGGCCACCAGCGTGCACTGGCGCATCGACCGGGCTGGCTGCATCGGCCTGCCGCTGCCAGGCATCGACCTCAAGTTCATTCCCAATGGCGGCAAGCTCGAGATGCGGGTGCGCGGCCCCTCCATCTTCCAGCAGTACCGCCATGCGCCCGAGGTGACGGCCGCGGCCTTCGACGAGGAAGGCTATTACCGCATCGGCGACGCCGGACGGCTGGTGGACGAGGCCCGCCCCGAACGCGGCGTGGCCTTCGACGGCCGGGTGGCCGAGGACTTCAAGCTCATGAGCGGCACCTGGGTCAGCGTCGGCACCCTGCGCGTGAAGGCGGTGAGCGCCTTCGCGCCGCATGTCTCGGACGCGGTGGTGACTGGCCATGACCGCGAGGAGGTCGGCCTGCTGCTGTTCCCCACGCCGCAGGCCAAGAGCCTGACGCCCGAGCAGTGGCAGGCCCATCTGGCGGCGGGGCTGAAGGCCATGGCGGCCGACGGTGGCGGCTCGTCGCAGCGCGTCAGCCGTGCCCTGGTGCTGGACGCACCGCCCAGCGTCGATGCCGGCGAGATCACCGACAAGGGCTACATCAACCAGCGCGCGGTGCTGACCCATCGGGCCGACCAGGTCACCGCGCTGTATGCCGATGCCGCCGGCGTGGTGAGGCTGACGCATTGATTGTTCAAACGGGTCGCCCCAGGGGCGGTTGCTGCGCTTACAATCGCGGCTTGGCCTCTGTCGACCGCACACGGGCCGTTTACCACCCGGTTGCGCAACAGGCCCTGCATGCGCCGCCAACCGGGCCATGCCGACGGGCACGCACCAGCGCACACAAGAAGACAAGCGCTGTCCAGCGTCGGCACACGGCCACTCCCATGCCGTCCGGCTCGTGCCTGCGTCACGACGCCCGGGGCGGTGGCTGATCCGATGTTTAAGTGCCCTGCCAGGGACCGACGCAAGGTTCCCGGTGAGTGCCGCTGATACGCGCACCTCAGCCGCTGAGGTGCCGCCTGCATGATTCCTGACTCTTCCTGCCCCCTGACCACCGACGGTGGTTTCACGCTGGGGCGATTCCGTGTGGCGCCGCTCGTGCGCCGCAATGCCGCCGGGCGCTACGCCTCCGCGGTGTCGATCCGCAGCGGCCGAGGCATGTCCTCGCACGACCGCGTGATCCGCTTCCTGCCCGATTTCTGCCACGCCGAGGCCGCCAACCAGTTCGCCCTGACCCAGGGAACGCTGTGGCTGCTCGAGCGTGGCGAGCTTGCTGGCCCGGTCGCATGGTCCCTCCATCCGCAGCCGGCCCGCACGGCAGCGCCCCTTCCCACTTCCTCCGAGGTCCTCCCCTGAGCAAAGAAGAACTCATCGAAATGCGCGGTCAGGTCGCCGAAGTGCTGCCCGACTCGCGTTACCGCGTCGTGCTGGAAAACGGCCACAGCCTGGTGGCCTACACCGCCGGGCGCATGAAGAAGAACCACATCCGCATCCTGGCCGGTGACCGTGTGTCGCTCGAACTCTCGCCATATGACCTGAGCAAGGGCCGCATCACCTTCCGCCACCTGGAACAACGTTCGGACGCCCCGCGGCGTCCGCCCATCCGCAAGACGCGCTGATCCCAGCACGTCCTGCATCTCTCCCCCGACGACCCACTTCACGAGGAACACTCTCCATGGGCAACAGACTCTACGTAGGCAATCTCGCCTACTCGGTTGGCGACGCCGACCTGCAGGAACAATTCGGCGCCTTCGGCACCGTCAACTCGGCCAAGGTCATGATGGACCGCGAAACCGGCCGCTCCAAGGGCTTCGCCTTTGTCGAAATGGCCACTGACGCTGAAGCGCAAGAAGCCATCCGCGGCATGAACGGCAAGTCCATCGGTGGCCGTGCCCTGACCGTCAACGAAGCCCGCCCCCGCGAAGAGCGTCCGGGCGGCTTCGGTGGCGGCGGCGGTGGTGGCCGTGGCGGCTACGGCGGTGGTGGCGGCGGCGGTGGCCGTGGCGGCTACGGCGGTGGCGGCGGCGGTGGTGGTTACGGCGGCGGCGGCGGTGGCCGTGGCGGCTACGGCGACCGTTACTGATCGCCAGCCTGGATCAGCAGTCAGGACTGCATGCAGTCCAGGACGCTTACCCAAGAAGGGCCGCCCGCTGGGCGGCCCTTGTCGTTTCCGGGCTGGCCGATCAGCCGCCGCAGAGCGCCTTCCAGTCGGCCGGCACCGGCACGGCCTCGATGGCCTGCGGGTCGCCACCGGGCTTGCGGCGGGCGAAGACGCGCACATCGTTGATCTCGCAGATGAGCGTCTCGCCCCGCATCACCTCGTAGCGGGTGCTGAAGCTGCGGCTGCGCCACTGGCTGATCGAGGTCACGATCTGCAGCGTGTCGCCATAACTGGCCGGACGCACGAAGCGGGCGTTGATGTCCA
>JBJOKP010000437.1:0-3463 GCA_046046045.1 Pseudomonadota bacterium
ACCCAGGTGCCCTGGCTGGGGCTCACGCCCAGGTCGCCCGAGATGGCCGAGAGCGACACGTTCGCGATCGACGAATCGAGCACGTTCATGAAGGTGGCCAGCGACAGCGACAGCGTGCCCAGCAGCAAGGGCGCACCATGCAGCGGCGGTGGTGCGCCCGGCGGGCCGCCCGCGGCGGGTGTGCTCATCGGGCGGCGGCCAGGGCCGGGCCGGGTTCAGGGGCGGGCAGGGGCTCAGGCATGGGCGCCGCGGTCACCGGCGTGCCGGCGCGGGGATCGGGCTTGGCCGGCTGGAAGGGTGCCACCGGCCGGCGGCCCAGGTTGGCCGCGATGATGCGCTGCACATGGGCATCTGCCGCCTTGAGCTGATCGGCGTAGAGCTCGGTCTGCGCCAGCGGCTTGTCGCGCGGCGCCTCGGCCAGCAGGGCGCCGTCCTGCCGGGCCACGTCCACGCTGACCTGCATCGACAGCCCCACCCGCAGCGGATGGGCCACCAGCTCCTTGGGGTCCAGGGCGATGCGCACCGGCACGCGCTGCACGATCTTGATCCAGTTGCCCGTGGCGTTCTGGGCCGGCAGCAGGGCAAAGGCCGCGCCCGTGCCCGAGCCCAGGCCCACCACCTTGCCGTGGAAGCTCACCTTGTCGCCGTAGAGGTCGGCCTGCAGGGTGGCCGGCTGGCCGATGCGCAGGCGGGCCAGCTGGCCTTCCTTGAAGTTGGCGTCCACCCAGGCCTCGCGCAGGGCGACGATGGCCAGCAGCGGCGCCCCCGGCGCCACGCGCTGGCCCAGCTGCACGCTGCGCCGCACCACATGGCCGTCCACGGGGGCCAGCACCTCGGCGCGCTTGAGCGCCAGCCAGGCCTCGCGCACCTTGGAGGCAGCGGCCTGCACCTGCGGGTGCAGCGGCAGGCTGGAGCCCTCGATCAGGTTCTGGTTGGCCAGGAACTGCTCGCGCGCGGTCTGCACCGCCGCTTCGGCCGCGGCCAGGGCGTTCTGCGCCTGGGTCAGGGCGGCACGGGCATGGTCGGCCTCCTCCTTGCCTACGGCGCCGCTGGCCACCAGAGGCTCGCGGCGCTTCCAGTCGTCGCTGGCGCGGGCCACCTCGGCGCGGGCGCGGGCCAGCTCGGCGTCACGCTGGCTCACCTGGGCGCGCAGGGCGCCGTTGCCGGTGTAGACCTGACGCATCTCGCGCACGGTCTGGGCCAGGCGGGCCTCGGCCTGTTCCAGGGCCAGGCGGGCATCGGCCGGGTCCAGCTTGACCAGCACCTGGCCGGCCTTGACCAGGTCGTTGTCGTCGGCCGCGATGCCCACCACCGTGCCGCCGTTGATGGCGCTGATGGGCACGAGGTTGGCCGCCACATAGGCGTTGTCGGTGGCCTCCACCTGGCTGTGCAGGGCGCCGTAGCCCCACCAGGCCAGGCCACCCAGGCCGGCCAGCACGGCGATGCCCATCAGGGCGCTGCGGCGGCGCGAGGCGGCCTCGCTCAGGTCTATCGGTGCCGAGGGCGGCAGGGCTGTGGGGGTGGTCGAGGCAGCGGATTGGGGCGGGGCCGCCCCGGGGGCGGTCGGGCGCCCGCCGGGCGTCTCACTCTGGGCGTCGATCATGGCGTCGATGTCCGGGCCGGGCGGCCCGTGGATGCGGTGGGGGCCGGGGTGGCCGTGGAAGGTGTCGAGGCCGTGGCGGCCTGGCCGCCGGGCGGCGTGTCCAGTTCGCCGGCCGACCAGCCGCCGCCCAGGGCGTGCATGAGCTGCACATGGGCGTCGACCGCCCGGCCGCGAAGTTCGGCCGCGGCGCGGGCCTGGGCCAGGCGCAGGTCGTCGGCGGCCAGCACTTCAAGCAGATTGGACAGGCCGCCGTCGTAGCGGGCCCGGGCCAGGCGCCAGGCTTCCTCGGCCTGGGCCTGGGCCTCGGCCTGCTGCGCCTGCTGGCGGGCCACGGCGCTGCGCAGGGCCAGGGCGTCGGCGGCGCCGCGGGCGGCCTCGATGACCGTGGCGTTGTAGCTGGCCACGGCCGCGCCGGCCTCGGCCTCGCGCAGGCCCAGCTGGGCGTTCAGCCCGGGCTGGTCGAACAGCGGCAGGCGCAGGGCCGGGCCGGCGCCGTAGGTGCGGCTGCCCACGTCCACCAGGCGGTCCAGGCCCAGGGCCGAGAGGCCGGCGAAGACGTTCAGGCTGAGGTCCGGGTAGAAGCCCAGGCGGGCGACCTTCACGCCCAGGCCGGCGGCATCCACCCGGGCGCGCGCCGCGGCGATGTCGGCGCGGCGGCCCAGCAGATCGGCGCGCGGCAGCTCGTCCGCGGCGGCCGTGCCCAGGCCGACGGCCGGCACGCGCAGATCGGCGAGGGTGGGAGCCTGGCGGTCCAGGCTGTCTAAGCTGTTGAGAGGCTTGGCGGCCAGGGCGGCGAGCTGGTGGCGCAGCAGCACCTGGCGCTCGGCCACGGCCAGGCGGCTGCCGCGTGCATCGGCCAGGCGGGCCTGGGCCAGCGCGACGTCAGCGGCCGAGCCCAGGCCGGCGCGCTGGCGCTCGCTGCTCAGGCGCAGGATGTGTTCGCGCTGGGCGATGGTCTGCTCGGCCACCTCGGCCAGGCTGCCGGCCTGGGCCAGGGCCACCCAGCTGCGGGTGATCTCGGTGGCCAGCAGGCTGCGCGCAGCCGCGAGATCGGCCCGGGCGGCCCGCTCCTGGCCCAGGGCCTGGTCCAGGGCGGCGCCGTGGCGGCCCCAGAAGTCCAGCTCCCAGCTGGCGCCCAGCATGACGTCGCCGCTGGACCTCACCGTGCCGGCGATGGGTGGCGGCACCAGGCCCTTGGCGCTGTAGCGCTGCAGGGTGGCTTCGGCGCTCAGCCCGGCCTGCATCTGCCCGGCCGAGCCGGCCAGGGCGCTGGCCACGCGGGCCTGCTCCAGCCGGGCGGCAATCAGGGCCAGGCGGGGCTGACCGGCCAGGGCCTGCTCGACCAGCGCGTCCAGGCGCGTGTCGCCCAGGCGGCGCCACCAGTCGGGCGCGGGTACATCGTCGGCCGGCGTCGGGGCTGCCGCCAGGCCCAGGGCCTGGGCCTGGACAGGCACGGCGGCCGGAGCCAGCGGGGCCAGCGGCTGGGGCTGGGCACAGCCCGCCAGCTGGGCGGCAGTCCCTGCCAGCAGCAGCGCAGCCGCCCACTGCGCAGCGCGGGCCGGGCGGGTCATTCGTGCCGACCGTCGGGCGGTGGGGGGAGGTGGCTGCCGGGCCGCGCAGGGCTGGGTCGGGCCGGTCGCCCCGGGCGCCAGCGGGGTGAGCCGGGGGCCTGCGGGCGGGGGCGGTGGACGTCTCATCGTCGTCGTCTCGCGGATGCCGTGCGGGGTGGGCCACCGGCATCGGTGGGTGTGTGCGGAAAGGGGACGAGTATCGTCGTTTGATGATCTAAGTTGCAGTCCTGGGTTTGACCGCGGCGGCCGGGCCAGGACGTGGCGCGGGCGACCGGCAGGCCGGCCGCCG
>JBJOKP010000438.1:0-3453 GCA_046046045.1 Pseudomonadota bacterium
GCGCGGGGCAGCGCCAGGCCCAGCTGTGCTGCCGCCTGAGCGGCCCGGAGGGCCCGCGCTGGATCGACTGGGTGCTCACCACCCAGGTCGATGCCCAGGGCGGGCTACGCCAGGTGCACTGGGTCGGCCGCGACGTGCATGAACGCGAGGAATTGAGGCGTGGCCTGGCCGCCCAGTCCATCGAGCTGGCTGATCTCTACGACCATGCGCCTTGCGCCTACCTGGACCTGGGCACGGACGGGCTCATCCTGCGTGCCAACAGCACGGCCCTGGCCTGGCTGGGTCTGGGCCGGGATCAGGTGGTGGGGCGGCAACCCATCGCCGAGTTCCTCGGCGACGAAGGGCGTCTGGCCTATGCCAGGGAATGGCCGGACTTCGCCCGCACCGGCGTCTTCCTGGGCTTCGAGGCCGACCTGCGCAGCAGCCTGGGCGAGCAGCGCCGGGTCCGCATCGAAGCCCGCGGCTGTCGCGATGCCGCGCAGCGCTTTGCCGGCTGCCATGCCGTGATGTACGACGTGAGCGAGGCCCACGGCCTGCGCCTGCGCCTGCTGGCCCTGCTGCACACCCAGTCCGCCATGCTCGACAACGAACTCGTTGGCATCGCCCGCATCCGCGAAGGCCAGCTGGTCTGGGCCAACCGCGCGGTGCACCGCCTGCTCGGCCATGAGTCAGGCTGCCTGATGGGCCTTCCGGCCGCGGCGCTCTACGCCTCGCCCGACGACTACGCCCGGGTGCACGAGCAGACGGTCCAGGCTCTCCAGGCCCAGGGCCATTGCCGCCTGCAGGTGCAGTTGCAGCACGCTGCCGGCCACCAGATCTGGGTGGACCTCTACGGCAGCCTGCTCGAGGACCACCCCACGGGCGCTGCAACACCCCACCGCGGCGAAAGCCTCTGGTTGATGAGCGACATCACCGAGCTGCAGGAGCGGCGGCTGCACTCCGAGCACCAGGCCCGGCACGACGCCCTCACCGGCCTGCCCAACCGTCGCCTGCTGCAGGACCGCCTCGGCGTCGCACTGGCTCGGGGTTCCCGCAGCGGCGAACTCACCGCGCTGTGTGTGGTGGATCTCGACGAGTTCAAGCCCATCAACGACAGCCATGGTCATCAGGCCGGTGACCTGGTGCTCAAGACCGTTGCCACCCGCATGCTCACCTGCATGCGCAGCAATGACACCGTGGCCCGCACGGGCGGCGACGAATTCACCGTGCTGATCGACGGCCTGCGCGATCCGGTCGAACACCTCAGCGCCCTGGAGCGCATGTGTGGCCTGATCGCCGAGCCCATAGACCTCGGCGGCGGCCTGATGGTTCGGGTGAGCGCCAGCATTGGTGTGGCCCTCTTCCCCTATGACGGCAGCGATGCCGCCGAGATGGAGGCCCAGGCCGATGCGGCCATGTACCTGGCCAAGCGGCGCGGCCGGCATTGCGTGGCCCACGCACCGGCCTCGGCGCGGCTGATGGCCGGCAGCTACGACTGCTGCATCTGAGCGGCCAGCGGCGCGGCCTCAGCCCGCCTTGACGGCGGCGACCAGGCGTTCGGCGGCCGAGCGGGCCTGATCGGCCTCGCGGGCCTCGACCATCACACGCAGCAGGGGCTCGGTACCAGAAGGGCGGATGAGCACGCGGCCATTGCGGCCCAGCATCTGCGTCACGGCCTCCTGCTCGGCCGCCAGCAGGCGGTTCTGGCGCCAGTCCTGCCCCGCGGCCAGGCGCACATTGATCAGGGTCTGGGGGAAGAGACTCACGCCTTCCAGCATCTCGGCCGTGGATCGGCCACAGCGCTGCTGGGCCTGCAGCACCTGCAGAGCGCTGATCAGGCCGTCGCCCGTCGTGTGACGATCCAGGGCCAGCAGATGGCCCGAGCCCTCGCCGCCCAGCTGCCAGCCGCGGCGCTGCAGTTCTTCGAGGATGTAGCGGTCGCCCACCTTGGCGCGCACGAACTCCACGCCCTGGTCCACCAGGGCCTGTTCGACCGCCATGTTGGTCATCAGCGTGCCCACGGCACCGGCCACCTTCTCGCCCTGCTGCAGGCGGTCCTGCACCATGACGTAGAGGAGTTCGTCACCGTTGAAGAGGCGGCCATGTCGATCGACCAGCTGCAGGCGGTCGGCATCACCATCCAGGGCCACGCCGTAGTCGGCGCCGTGCTCCTGCACGGCGGCCACCAGGGCCTCGGGTGCCGTGGCGCCCACCTGGTAGTTTATGTTGAAGCCATCGGGCGCGCAGCCAATGCGGATGACGTCGGCCCCCAGTTCATGGAAGACCGCAGGCGCCACCTGGTAGGCCGCGCCATGGGCGGCATCCACCACGATCTTCAAGCCCTTGAGCGAGAGCTCGTTGGAGAAGGTGGACTTGCAGAACTCGATGTAGCGGCCGGCCGCATCGTCCAGGCGCCGGGTGCGGCCGGCCTCGCGACTGGCCACCCACTGCGGGCCCGAGGCCAGCTCGGCCTCGACCTCCAGCTCCCAGGCGTCGGGCAGCTTCTCGCCGCGGGCCGAGAAGAACTTGATGCCGTTGTCCTCGTAGGGGTTGTGCGAGGCGCTGATCACCACACCCAGGGACAGGCGCAGGGCGCGGGTGAGATAGGCCACGCCGGGCGTGGGCAGCGGCCCGGTCAGCAGCACGTCAGCGCCGGCCGAATTCAGGCCGGCCTCCAGGGCCGACTCCAGCATGTAGCCCGAGATGCGCGTGTCCTTGCCGATCAGGACCAGCGGCCGGTCATGGGTGCCACGCAGCACGCGGCCCACGGCATGCCCCAGGCGCAGCACGAAGTCCGCCGTGATGGGCGCCTCGCCCACGGTGCCGCGTATGCCATCGGTGCCGAAATACTGTCTGCTCATGGTCGGTGGATGTCAGTGGATGCTGGAAAAACTGGGGATACCCGGCCCGGCGAGACCGGCCTGCCGTCGCCTGCCATTGCCTGCCAGAGTGGGCCAGGCTGGGCTGGACTGGGCCGCGGTGGACCGGGTTGGGCGGGCCATGATTGTGCGACCGCCCCCCTGCCCGGCACCGCCATGCAGCAAGCGTGGCGGCCGGCATCGCCCACTGTGCCCGGCAGTCATGCACGGCGGGTGGATTCGAAGCAATTGCTCACACGCTGGGGGACGTGCGGCTCGCGGCCTGACCCAGGGCCCCGCCGGGCGCCAGGCCCGCGGCCTCCCAGACCTTGAGGGCATCGACCGTGGCGGCCACGTCATGCACCCGCACGATGCGGGCACCGTGGTGCACGGCGGCCAGGGCCACGGCCACGCTGCCCACGGCACGCTCCTGCACCGGCCGGCCGGTGATCGCACCGATGGCCGACTTGCGCGACCAGCCGGCCAGCACCTCGTAGCCCTGCGCCAGCAGGGCCGACTGGCCGGCAAGCAGGGCGTAGTTGTGCGCCAGGCTCTTGCCAAAGCCTATGCCAGGGTCCAGCGTGATGCGCTCGGCTGCCACGCCGCGCTGGCGCAG
>JBJOKP010000439.1:0-3450 GCA_046046045.1 Pseudomonadota bacterium
AATCGCATCCCTGAGCAGGTGATTTGCAGATCGGTAGCGCGCGCGAGACGCCGGGATCGGCGCGCCGTCGACGGTCAACGCGCGCGCGCCTATCGAAATCATGAAGTCGTCCAACAGCTCGGTCGCGGCCATGTGGTACCGGGCGACGAGCACGCTCAGCGTCTTGAGCGACTGCGCAAGCTCGTCGTAGTCCCTGCTGTTCCGCAGCGACTGCTCGACGCGCGCGTATTCCTGGCTGAGGCGCGCGTCGACAGCCGGGGAGTTGACAGCCATCAGCTTGGAAAGCGCCGACAGGCGCAGATCAAATTCACTCATAGGATCTTGAGGAGCGCGTTGGTGACGATCTCCTTCCCGGCAGCCGCCTTGGCCAGGGCCCGGCTGGTCGGGATGAAGTGGGTCGCGGTTTCAGTTAGACGACCGGCCAGCACCAACGTCCGGGCCTCGTGCTCGGCAACATCGGCTCGGTATCCGGCGCGCGTGATCGCTGCGAGCAGGTCAGCCTTCGACGGCGTGTTCAGCGCATCGATCAATCCAAGCACGAGCACGTCCATCTCGTTGAAGTCTGGCCCACGAAGCTGGTCGAGTGGAACTGGCGGCTCCTCGTCCGCAGGCTTCTTGATCGGCGTCACCGCAGTTGCGGCCTCAACGGTTTCCAAGAGTGACTGAGTGCCGTCGTAGACCTGGAATCCTTCGGCTCTGAATGCGCTGGCGAGCTTCTTGTCGCGGACCAGGGCGCAGTGGACGCCCGTACGACGTTTCAGCTCTCGGCCGCCTTCCAAGATCCAGGAGTCAGGGATGTCCTTGCGGCGCTCTTCGCGCACTTGCGTCGCATCGAACGGCAGCTTCACATCGAAGTAGCGCGCCCACGCGCCAGCGGCGTGTTCCATCGAAATCTCGATGACCTCGATCTTGTGCTTGGTGACGAAAGCTTCGAACACTTCGGCCGAGTTGCGCGCGACCGCTTTGAAGTCCCAAAGCTCGACGCGGGGCAGCGGGAGACCGTCCACCAGCATCCCAAGAGTGCCGCGCTGCAGTCTGGCGATTTCCTGGGTGATGGACAGGACTGCATCCTCGTGCTTTTTCAGCTGGGCCGTGCGCTCCTCCTCCAGCGCGATGCGCGGGAAATAGATCTTGACCTTGCCCAATTCAGCCAGCTTCAGCAGACGCACGAAATCGGCGTGCTGGAACGGCACCGTGCGCATCATGCTGGTGTCGATGACGACGTGGAAAACGTCCATGTAGAGGTGTGCCGGTAGGCGCGGCGCGCGCCTTGATGGTCATGATAGGGCGGGCCACGCGCGCGCCGCCCCAGCAGATGCCCGGCTGTGCTTCGCGGACGTTCAGCCGCCAGAGATGAGACGGCTGGTAGTTCCGTTGAGGGATCGCGCGCCGCATTCGGGCTTCGTAATGTCATTAACGACCGTGTTGGTGATCAACGACGCGGCTACCGCTTGCGGCGGAAGAGCTGGCGCGGGGGGCTGGACGTCCTGCAACTCGACGCACATAAACCTGCAGGCCTTTGTCTATGCCTGGGTCGGCCCAGTATTCCTGCATCGCCAGGAGCAAGCATGACGATGAGCCAAACAACTCAGCGCCTCCCGAGTGGATGGCGCACGCTGCTGAAATGCCCCCCTCTCGCAGCCACTTCCGCGGCAGCCGTATGGGCCAGCGCCTACACGTCCTGAACGACCTCTTCCGGGCGTCAAGTTCAGCGATCCGAAGGGCCGCTCCCGCTGCATACCTGCCCGCCGAACCTCCCGTGCACCCCCTGCTCCGCAGGGCCGGGCTGTTGCGCTGCGCGTCGAGTCGCTGTCCGGGGCCAGCGTCTCGCCCCTGCCGGGCTGCCATCCCTGGCGCAGAACACAGCCAGGCCGGCGCTGCCGGCTGACCTTGCTTCAGCGGCCCTTTCCCGTGGCCGGGGCACGCGGGCCCGGATAGCTTGACCGCGAGCGGCCAAGTGGCCCGCTGGGCGAACTGACCTCCTGCCTGCTGATCGCTGCGCTGCAGGCCCTCGGCCAGATCGCCCGCCCCGACCACCCGCCAAGCCCGGTGCCGGGCCGCTGAAGGCGGGGCCGTGCCGGCCCAAATCCTTCGTGCTCACCACGGCTCGTCCGTCGCGCCAGTCGCCCGTCGATGCCGGGCTTGATGGCACGCCGTCCGCAGAGCCGCCGCGGTTCGTGTCCGTGGGGTCGGCTGCGCTGCAGCGCCCGCGCCAGCAGGGCTGTCACGCCCGCTGCGACGCTGCGCCGACCCTGTGGCGGCAGCGCATGCGCCGAGCGACCCACCGCGCTCCCCCCACAAGCCCCCGACTCCCTGTGAGGGGGACTTGTGGGGGGATCTTCAAGCGGTGGGCCGGGGCAACGGCGCACTGCTTGGGCTGCTGGAGAACCCCACCCATCCCCCACCCCTTCCCGTGAGGGAAGGGGCCTTGCCCACCCCCCGCCCGCCCGTGGGCGGGAGCGAGGGAGTCCGAGCGAGAGGATCAGTCTTCAGGGCTCCCGTTCCGGGGCCCGGCTGGTCTGCCTCGTTTGGAGCACACCATGGCCCAGGTTCAAGTCATCCAGCGCCACGCCCACCTCGCCTCAGCCGTCCGCCTGGAATACGTCAACGGCCGCGAAGGCAAGATCGCCAAGGCCGTCGTCACCGCCATCAGCAACACCCGCCGCGGATCCGGCGACGCCCGCGAGGAGGAGGCCACCGCCATCCAGTGGACCCTGTGGGGCAAGCAGGCCGAACATGCCGCCGAGTACCTCGGCAAGGGCAGCCACGTGAACATCGTCGGGCGCCTGCGCAACAACAACTACGAGAAGGATGGCCAGACCGTCTACGGCATGAGCTTCACCGCCGAGGAGATCGACTACCTCGACAGCCGCGCCGACGCCCAGGCGCGCCGCGGGCGCGAAGGCGACGGGCCCGACGACAGCCAGGACCAAAGCCACGGCCACAGCGCCAGCCCGGCCCCGGCGCCGGCCAGGGCTGAACCGCAGCGCGCGGCCCGAGGCAGCCGCCAAGCCGCCAACGCCTGAGCCCCACCCGCCGCAGCCCCAGCAGGGCCGGCGGATGACTGGCGACACAGCGCCAGGCACCCCCGGCCCTTCATTCCCCACCGGTTCGAAGGAATCCCGCCATGTACGCCACCAGCCCATCCGGCCACAACGCCCCGCGCCTGGCCACCCGATTTGCCCGCAACACCCGCATCCTGCGCAGCGACCGCCCGCTGGGCGAAGACCAGATGCGCCTGGCCGCGCCGTCCATCTTCGCCAGCGGCAAACACGCCAGCCGCTCCGAGCGCTACACCTACATCCCCACCATCGAAGTCCTGCGCGGCCTGCGCCGCGAAGGCTTCGAGCCCTTCATGGTCGCCCAGGGCGCCAGCCGGGTCGAAGGCAAGGCCGAGTTCACCAAGCACATGATCCGCCTGCGCCACGCCTGGCAGGTGCAGCGCCGTCC
>JBJOKP010000440.1:0-3442 GCA_046046045.1 Pseudomonadota bacterium
TGAGGTCGTCGATCTCCACGTTGGCAGGCAGCTTGGCGATCATCTGGTGGGCCAGGCGGCGCACCAGCGGGCTGTACTGCTTGAGCATGGTGTTGACGTCGAGGCGTCCACTGGCGGTGTACATGGTGTGGGTCTCCCGTCAGGTGCGTCAGTTCATCGAATCGTGCGGCGTGGGCGGCAGGGCCGGCGTGCGCGCCAGGGCGGCGAACTGGCTGTCGGAGGCGGAGTAGCGGGCGGCCGAGGAGACCAGGCCGTGCACCAGCTCGGTCAGGGCGCGGCTGGGGTCGATGTCGGCCGTCTCGGCCGGATCCACCGCCACCCAGTGGTGCTGCACGCCACCCAGGAAGAGGTCGGAGACCTGGCCCAGGCGCTGGGCCACGGTGCGGGCCTGGTCGGAGGCAGGCGGGGCGGCCAGCAGCAGGTCGTGGGCCAGCCAGTCCACCCGCTGGATCATGATCTTGAGGGCGGCATAGGCCTGGGTCATGGCCTCGGGGGTTTCGTCGCAGAGCACCACCGGGCGCGGGCGCGACAGGCCGTCGTCGCCGCGGCCGAAGAGGCGGGTGAGCTCCAGGGCGCCGGCATGCACCAGCACCACCTGGGTCTGGGGCGCGGCATCGGCCACGGCGTCGAGAAAGCCGCGGGTCGAGCCGCGGTCATCCACCCAGCGCACCGGCAGGCCGCGCGCGGCCAGGTAGCTGATGCCGGGCGAGAGCGATTCGATGCCCTCGGCCAGGTCGAAGCGGGCCAGTTCCTTGGGCGCGCTGCCGCGCTCGGAGGCATCGACCACCAGGGTGCTGAGGCCCAGGTCGTCCAGCGTGCTGCAGAGGCGCTCGATCAGCACACCGCCATGGGAGATGAAGGGGTTGGAGACCACCGGCACGAAGCGCAGGCTGCGCACCGAGAAGAGGCGGCGCAGGCCGGCGGCCTGGTCCACCGGTTCGGCCACCAGAGGCACGGGACGCCGGAACATCTCCGGCAGCGGCTGGCTGGGCGTGCCGGGTGGGAGCTGCGGGCTGCCGGCCACGGTGTGGCGCGAAGGGGCTGATCCGGCCTGGCCCTTCGCCACATGGGCCTTGAAGCCGTCCAGATGACGCTTGGGGGGGTGACTGCTGCTGCTCACGGCCCACCTCATCCGGCGCTGCGTCCTGCGGGGCTGCGGCTGCTGCGCCGCACGGTCGCCGGGGCGGCCGCGACGCCAACACCACTGGCCGGGGTGGCGAAGCGGAGGTTGACCTCCTGGGTGTCCACCTTCCAGGCCGCCTGGGTACCGGTGCTGCGCAGGGCGCGGTGCACCAGGGCCTGGGCGGTGAGGCGATGCCAGTCCTCGGGCACACGCTGGCCGTTGGCCACGGCGACGATCTTGGCGCGCTGCCGGATCACGGCGTCCAGGGCCGGGCCGAGCTTGACGGCTTCGTCCAGCTTGGAGAGCACCACGCCCACGCCGCTCTGGGCCTTGTAGGCGGTCAGCACGTCCTCGATGGTCTCGCCCTGGGCGGCCGCATTCACCACCAGCAGGCGCTGGATGCTGCGATGCGAGAGCATCTCCAGCAACTCGCGGGTGCGGGTGTCGCGCTGGGCCAGGCCGGCCGTGTCGATCAGCACCAGGCGCTTGCCGGCCAGCAGTTCCAGCAGGTCTTCCAGGGCCACGCGGTCATGCGCGGTGTGCACCGGCACGCCCAGGATGCGGCCGTAGGCGCGAAGCTGCTCGTGGGCGCCCAGGCGGTAGGCATCCAGGGTGATGAGGCCCAGGTTGGCCGCACCATGTTTGGTGGCGAAGGCCGCGGCCAGCTTGGCGGTGGAGGTGGTCTTGCCCACGCCGGTGGAGCCCACCAGGGCGTAGACGCCGCCCTGGTCTTCCAGCGGCAGGTCGTTCTCGGCCGTGACCAGGTTGCGCTGCAGCACGCCGGCGGCCCAGCTCAGCTCGTCGGCGCTGTCCTCGGGCAGGCTGTCGACCAGCTTGCGGATGAGGGCGGGCGAGAAGCCACATTCCATCAGGCGCGCGGCCAGCTGGGCCTGGCGCGGGCTCTTCTGCATGCGCTCCATGAAGGCCAGGGCGCCGAAGCGCTCCTCGATCATGCCCTTCATGGCACGCAGCTCCTTCATCATGTCGGGCTGGGCCGGATCGGCGCTGCGCGGACGGGCGGCGGCCCGGGGCGCCGGGGCGCTGGCCAGCTCGTGCGGGGCGATGTCGTGGCTGGGGCTGCTGCTGCGGCGGCGCTCGGGCTGGGCCGGCTCGGCCATGCGCGGGGCCCGCTCCAGCGGCGCCACGCGGGGGGCGGCATGTCGGCGGTCCTCGCCCTGCATCTTGGCGGCCAGGCGGCGGGCATCATGCTGCGAGCTGGCGTCGCCGAGCAGCTGGTCGGCCGTGAAGGCGGCGATGTCGGTGTCAGGGATGAAATCGCTCTGGCCCAGATCGGAGGGGGCAAAGCCCGGCTCGGCGCGGCCGGCGGCGTGGCGCGCCTGGGCGCCTGCCTCGCGTTGGGGATCACGCTGAGTCTCACGCTGCATCTCGCGTTGCAGCTCGCGCTGCAGCAGGCGCTGCTCGATGGCCTCGGGCGACACCGGCACCGGCGGCTGCAGTTCGGCCTGGCGCTTGCGCAGCATGCGGTCGCGCACATAGTCCTGGAAGGACAGCGTGCTCATGCCCGAGGAGGCCGGCTTGGCGGCCGGCTGAGCCTGGGCCTGGGATTGGGCATGGAGGGCAGCCTGGCGCACCGGGGCCGGCACGGCGGCGCGGCCGGCCTCGGCCTGCGCTGGCTGCACGGCGGCACGCTGCTGGGCACGTTCGTCCTGGAACCGCTCGATCTTGGCGACCGTCTCGGGGGCCATGGCGAGGATCTCGATGCCCTCGCTGCAGGGCTTGGTGGAGAGGACCACGGCGTTGTCGCCGTAGGCCAGTCTCACCTTCTGCATGGCCTCGCGTGAGCTGCGGCCGGTGAAGCGCTTGACGTTCATGCTGCCTCCCTGGGGATCCCGGTGGTCGACATCCCGAAGGACAGGAGGGGCCGCGGCGGCGGCCGGAGGCGGGCGGACGGACGATCAGGCGTGGTCATGCGTTCGCTCCGATGATGGAACCGATGCGGATCGAGTGGGTGTCCGGGATCTCGCTGTGCGCCAGCACGCGCAGGCGCGGCGCAGCCCGCTTGAGCAGGCGCGAGACCGGCACGCGGATGGGGTCGGGCACCAGCAGGCAGGCCGGGTGGCCCAGGTCTTCCTGGCGCTTGGCGGCGTCGGCGGCGCCGCGGCTGATGTGTTCGGCCACGCCCGGGTCGAGGGCCGCGCCGTTGGGCGAGGTCAGGGCCTGGGTGAGCAGGCGTTCCAGTTCGGGCTCGATAGCGATGACGTCCAGCTCGCGCACGCTGCCGTAGATCTGCTGCACGATGGCCGGGGCCAGGGCGATGCGCAGGCGGCGCGCCAGCTCGATGGGGTCGTTCAGGCCCTG
>JBJOKP010000441.1:0-3440 GCA_046046045.1 Pseudomonadota bacterium
GCAGGTGCCCAGAAAAATCCATGTGGCGGCCCAGCCAGGCGCTGCCCTCGATGGAGAGGTGGCCGCGGTCGCGGTAGATGAAGACGCCGTCGGCCGAGGCCCTGCAGCGGCCCTGGGCGCACAGGCCCTGGCTGAGCCAGAGCACGGGGGCGCGGGCCGCGCCCGTGTCGCCGGCGCCGGCGCCACCGCTGCCGGCCTCCAGCGCGGTGAGGAAGCGGATCTCGGCAGCCTGGCGCTGCGCGGCCTCGTCCTCATCGATGTCGCAGACGGCCGGATCGGCCTGGAAACGCGCCGCCTTGCTGAGGCAGCGGCCGATGTCCTGGCCGTTCTGCGGCGGCGGCGAAACCAGCAGGGGCTGGCGGCCCAGGGCCTGGATCCGGGCCAGGGTGTCACGCATGGCGGCCAGGGCGAGTGCGGCGCCGGGCTCCACCTGGCCGGCGCGGGTCAGCACCTCGGCGCCCGGGGCCAGGTACTGGCTGAAGGGCGAGGCCAGCACCACGTGGCGGATGCTGGGCGTGCGGGCCAGGTAGTCCAGCACCTGGTCGTTGATGCGCAGGCATTGTTCGGCCCAGGGGCGTGGATGCTGGGCGTCGATGGGGGCGATGCCCAGCAGCGGGCCGCAGGTGGACACCGTCTTCTGCACCAGGGCCAGGCCGGGGCGCGAGGCGAGCAGGCCGGGCACCAGGTGCATGGCGTAGGAATCGCCCCAGACCAGCACCTCGGGCGCCGCGCCGGGCGCGCCGCTGCGGCATTCGGGCGCCTCGCTGTAGTCGTCGTCGCAGACCGGGCTCAGGCCGTGGTTGGGCTGGATGCGGGCGTCCAGGGCCGCGGCCTCGGCGGCGCGGGCCTGGCCGAACCACTGGCCGGCGCCCAGCAGGCCGACCAGGCCCAGCGCCAGCAGCAGGGCCGAACTGCCGGCCGCGGCGGCAAACACCTGACGGCGGCTGTAGGCGCCGCGACGCCGGAAGGGCCGCTCGACAAACCGCCAGCTCAGCCAGGCCAGCCCCAGCGACAGCAGCAGCAGGCCGGTGAAGACCGCGGCACCGGGCTCGGTGGGGCTGCGATGGCGGGCCAGGGCGTAGAGGGGCTGGTGCCAGAGGTAGGCGCTGTAGCTGATCAGGCCCAGGCCCACCAGCAGGCGGTGGCCGAGCAGGCGGCCCACCCAGGTCTGGCCGCTGGCGCAGAGGATGACCAGGGCCGCCCCTCCGGTGGGCAGCAGGGCAGCCAGGCCGGGAAAAGGCGTGCGCTGGTCGAAGGCCAGCACCGCGCCGACCAGCAGGGCCAGGCCGGCCAGGCCGCCGAGTTCGGCCAGGGCCGGCGGCAGGCCAGCCCCTGAAGCCAGCGCGGCCCGGCGGAGCTGCACCACCGCCACCAGCGCCCCCACCAGCAGCTCCCAGCCCCGTGCCGGCAGCAGGAAGAAGGCGGCTGCCGGCGCCTCGGCCAGCGACTTCTGCGCCACACCCAGGCTGACCAGCAGCAGGCCGGCCAGCAGCCAGGTCAGGCGGCGCCGGCCCAGGCGTGGCCAGGCCCAGGCGAGCAGCAGGGGGAAGAGCAGGTAGTACTGCTCCTCCACCGCCAGGCTCCAGGTGTGGAGCAGGGGCTTGAGTTCGGCCGCGGTGTCGAAATAGCCCGACTGGCCCCAGAACACCAGGTTGGAGGCGAAGACCGCCACCGCCATCAGGCTGGCGGAATAGTCCTGCACGTCCTTGGGCAGCAGCCACAGCCAGGTGGGCGGCAGGCAGACCAGGATGACCAGGCACAGGGCGGGCAGGATGCGGCGGAAGCGCCGCTCGTAGAAGCCAGCGATGGAGATGCGGCCCTGCTGCTCCAGCTCGGCGAGAAGGATGCCGGTGATGAGGTAGCCGCTGATGACGAAGAAGACATCCACGCCCACGAAGCCGCCGCCAAAGGCGCTGAAGCCGGCATGAAAGAGCATGACCGGCAGCACGGCCAGGGCGCGCAGGCCGTCCACCTCGGGACGGTAGGCCAGCAGCGGACCGGTGGCGGCGATGCCACCCCCACCGGCACCGCCCCCCCCACCACCGCTCACTGCGCCGGGTCCACGGCTGGCGTGACGGGCGTGGCTGCCACGGGCCGATCCGCCGCCGGGCCGGAGCGCCCGCGCCGCATCAGCCTGAGCATCATCTGCACGAAGTCGTCGACCAGGGTGTAGACCACCGGCACCACCAGCAGGCTGAGGAAGGTGGAGGTGATGAGGCCGCCGATGACGACGATGGCCATGGGGGCGCGGAAGCTCGGGTCGGTGCCCAGGCCGATGGCGATGGGCAGCATGCCCGCGCCCATGGCGATGGTGGTCATGATGATGGGCCGGGCGCGCTTGCGGCAGGCATCGAGCAGGGCCTCGAAGCGGCTGAGGCCGTGTTCGCGCCGCGCCATCACCGCGTACTCCACCAGCAGGATGGAGTTCTTGGTGGCGATGCCCATGAGCATGATCATGCCGATCATGGCCGGCATGCTGAGGTCGGTGCGCGTCACGTAGAGCGCCAGGATGGCGCCGGGGATGCTGAGCACCAGTGCGGCCAGGATGGTGAGCGGCTGCACCCAGGCGTGGAAGAGCAGCACCAGCACGATGTAGATGCAGAGCACGCCCGTGCCCATGGCCAGGGCGAAGCCGGTGGCCAGTTCCTCCATGGCCTCGGCATCGCCCACCACGGTGCGGATCACGCCGGGTGGCAGGTTCTGCAGGCTGGGCAGGGCGTCGCTCAGCTCCTGGACCTTGCCCAGGGGCTGGCCGTTCAGCTCGATCTCGAAGTTGATGTTGCGCAGCCGGTCGTAGCGGTCGATCTGCGCCGGGCCGCTGGTCAGCTCCAGCCGCGCCACGTTGCCCAGGGGCACGGGGCCGCGGGCGCCGGGCACGGGCAGGCGTTCCAGCAGGGCCAGGTCCTGACGGGCCGCATCGGGCAGGCGCACCAGCACCGGCACCTGGCGCTGGCTGAGGTTGAGCTTGGCCAGCGACTGGTCGAAGTCGCCCGCGGTGGCGATGCGCAGGGTGTCGGCGATGGCCGCGGTGGACACGCCCAGGTCGCCGGCACGGGCGTTGTCGGGCCGCACCGCCAGCTCGGGCCGCTGCAGGCTGCTGGTGGAGGTGACGCCACCGATGCCCGGCAGGCTGCGCAGCTCCTGCTCGACCTTCTGCGCATGGGCGCCCAGCACCTCGCCATCCTCGCCGGCCAGCACCAGGATGAACTTGTCGTTGGCGCCGCCCAGGCCCACCTTCACGCGAGCGCCGGGCACCGCCTCGACCAGCTTGCGCAGGTCGGCCTCGATGGCCTGCTTGGTGATGCCGGGGCGCTGCGTGCGCGGCGTGAGGTTAAGCGTGAGCGTGGCCTTGGTGGGCTCGGCCGCGCCCTGCGAGGCGAAGGGGTCACCCCCCGCCTTGCCGCCGCCGATGGCGGTGTAGATGAGCTTGACGTGCGGGT
>JBJOKP010000442.1:0-3430 GCA_046046045.1 Pseudomonadota bacterium
ACCGCCAGGCGCAGCTGCCAGCGCGGCCGGACGGCGTCCTCGGGTCCGCCGGCCTCGGCGGGCGGCAGCACCCGGCCCTCGGCCAGCAGCAGCACCTCGCCACGGTGGGTGAACTTCACCGCGTTGGACAGGAGATTGACCACGACCTGGCGGATGCGGGTCACGTCGCCCACCAGGGCCTCGGGCGTGCCATCCTCGATCAGGCAAGCCAGGTTGAGGTGTTTCTCCAGCGCCCGCGGTGCCACCAGGTCCAGCGCGTCCTCCAGGCAGCGGCGCAGGTCGAAGGGGCGGGCCTCGATCTCCAGCTTGCCGACCTCGGCCTTGGAGAAGTCCAGGATGTCGTTGATCAGCTCCAGCAGGCTTTCGCCGCTGCCGCGGATGGTGCGGGCGAAGTCGCGCTGGTCCTCGCTCATGGGCGTGTCCAGCAGCAGGGTGGTCATGCCGATCACGGCGTTGAGCGGCGTGCGCAGCTCATGGCTCATGTTGGCCAGGAAGTGGCTCTTGGCCCGCACCGCCGCCTCGGCCTCCTGGCGCGCCTGCTCCAGGGCCAGGGCCTGGCGATGGCTCTCGGTCACGTCGGTCACGGTGCCGATGTAGCCGGACAGGCGCGGGGGCTGGACCGCGGCCATGTCGGCGGCGGTCGGGGCATCCGGGGCCCGAGGGGCACCCGTGGCGTCCGGCGCGGCCTGGGCCACGGCATGGCAGATGACCCAGCATTCCGCCCCGTCGGGCCGCAGGAAGCGGAAGCGTTCGGCAAAGCTGCCCTGGGCGGCCAGGGCCTGCTGCCAGGCGGCCTGCACGGCCGGGCGGTCGGCCGGGTGCACGGCGCGCAACCAGCCCTGGCCGCGTGCCTCGCTCGCGCTCATGCCGGCGATGCCGCTCCAGCGTTCGTTGACATAGAGGCAGTCGCCGCGGGCGTCGGTCTGGAAGATGCCCACCGGCGCCGCCTCGGCGAGGCCGCGGAAGCGCGCCTCGCTCTGCGCCAGGCGGCGGCTGGCGGCACGGGCCTCGCTCACGTCGCGCAGGATGGCGGCGAAATAGGTCGAGCCGCCCACCTCCACATGGGCGATGGAGGCCTCGGCGTCGAACAGGCTGCCATCGGCGCGGCGGCCGTGCAGGTCGCGCCGCTCGCCCATGCGGCGCGCTGCCAGGCGGGCCTGGCCGAACTGCTGCACATGGCGGGCATGGTCGGGCCGGGCGCCTTCGGGCAGCAGCAGGGTCAGAGGCTGGCCCAGCACCTCGGCCATGCGATAGCCGAAGATGTGTTCGGCCCCCTCGTTGAACAGCACGATGCGCTGGGCGGCATCCACCACCACCACGGCGTCGTCGGCGATGGCCAGCAGCCGGGTCAGCAGGGCACCGGCATGGGCGCCGATCAGGCCCAGGGGCAGGGCGGCGGTGGGTGCCGCGGTATGGGGAGCGTCCATGGCGGTGTACTCCTTCCGGCCAGGGGTGAGCGGTGCGTTGCGGCGAGCGGGCTCAGGGCAGCGGCGCGAGCCTGCTCACGCCGCCGAAGCTGCCTACCCACAGGCTGCGGTCCTCACCCTCGGCCAGGGCGAAGACGGTGTCGCCGTACAGGCCCTGGTGGCTGGTCCAGACCTCGAAGCTGGGGTCGTCGAGCGTGGCGCCGGGCCGCAGCCGGGCCAGGCCCTGGTTGGTGCCTATCCAGAGCCGGCCGTCACGGCCGTTCCTGAGCATGAAGACATGGTTGCCGGGCAGGCCTTCGTCCATGGTGTAGTGGCGCCAGGTCTGGCCGTCGAAGCGGGCCAGGCCGCCGCCCCAGGTGCCGGCCCAGGCCACGCCGGCGGCGTCCACCGCCAGGGCGACGACGTAGTTGGGGTTGTAGGCCACGTCCACGTCCTCCAGCCCCATCTCCTGCTTCTGGCGGGCATGGTGTTCGGAGGCTTGGCCGGGATCGCTGCGGAAGGTGATCTGGGCCTTCACCTTGGCATAGGGCGCGCCCAGGCCGTGGCCATGGGTCCAGTGCTGCCAGGGGCCGGCGCGCACGCCGCCGGCCGGGCGCGGCCGGGCCGGGTCCTCGCGCCAGAGGCAGAGCCCGCCCTCGGTGGCCAGCCAGAGGTCGCCGTCCAGGCCTTCGTGCAGTCCGTAGACCCAGTCGTTGGGCAGGCCGCCGCGGGTGCTGGCGACGGTGTGCAGCTCCCAGGCGCGGCGATCGTCGATGGCGCCGCGGCGGATGCGGTTCACGCCCGACCAGGTGGCGATCCAGAGGTCACCGGCGCGGGTCTGGGCCAGGTCGTAGACGAAGGCATCACCCAGGCCCTCGGGGATGTTGTAGGTCTTCCAGCGCTGCGTTTCCTCATCCAGCAGGGCCAGGCCGCCGCCGTAGGTGCCCACGGCCAGACGGGCGCCCAGGCGCTCGACATGGAAGATGCCGGTGGAGAGCAGGCCGCTGCGGTGGTCGTAGAGCTTGACCGTGTCGGCCGCCAGGTCGTAGCGCACCAGCCCGCCCGAGGTGCCGACCCAGACGATGGGCCCCTCGACCAGGATGCGCTTGACGTTCTTGCTGCCGACGCGGAAATGGGTGGAGCGCTGGGCTGGCGCGGCGACCCGGCGCGCGGCACCCGGCTGGGCGGCCGAGGCCGCGGCGGCCGCGGACTGAGCCTGTGCCTGTGCCTGGGCAGGGGCGGCGAACGCGGCACCACCGCCGGCGGCGGCCAGTCCGCCGAGCTGGTGCAGGCCCGGCAGCAGGCCGGCCAGCCAGGCCAGGGTGTCGCGCCGGCCGAGGGGGGGAGAGATCACGGGCACGGCAGGCAGGGGGGAAGGATCGCGGCGGGACATGGCCGGGCTCATCGCGAGGCGTCGGGCGCCGGGGCTGCGGCCGGTGTGACCGTCGCTGCCGTGGCCGGCTGCCAGCGCAGCCGCGCCACGCCGCCGCGGGTGCCGGCCCAGACGCTGCCGTCGGCCTGCACCGCCAGGGTGTAGACATGGTCGTCGACCAGGCCCTGGGCGCGGCCGACGCGGGCCCAGCCGCGCGCGCCGTCCCAGCGGCTCACGCCCTGGTCGGTGCCGAACCAGATGGCGCCGCCGGCGTCCTGGGCCAGGGCGTAGACGATGTTGCCGGCCAGGCCGTCGGCGCGGGTGAGGTTGCTCCAGCGCTGACCGTCGAAACGCGCGGCGCCGCCGCCCCAGGTGCCGGCCCAGATGCTGCCGTCCCGCGCCGCCAGCATGGAGAAGACATAGCTCGGGTTGTAGGTCGAGCGCCCGGCGGCGCGTACCGAGAGGTCGTGGCGCTGGCGCGTGCCCAGGCCGGTGTTGGGGCTGGCGGGCAGGCCGTCCACATTGGGTGCGCCCAGGCCGTCGGCATGGGTCCAGGAGGTCCAGCGCTGGGCGGCCTCGCGTGCCTGCGGGTCGTGGCGGGTCACGCCGCCCTCGGTGCCGAACCAGACCCGGTCCTGGGCGTCGATGGCGA
>JBJOKP010000443.1:0-3425 GCA_046046045.1 Pseudomonadota bacterium
AGCTCTGCGGCGGCCCGCGCTCGCAGAACGACTACCTGGAACTGGCCACGCAGTTCCACACCCTCATCCTGGGCAACGTGCCGCAGATGCCGCCGCGCCTGGCCTCGGAGGCTCGACGCTTCACCTGGCTGGTGGACGTGTTGTACGACAGGCGGGTCAAGCTCATCATCTCGGCGGCCGTGCCGCCCGAGCAGCTCTATACCGAAGGGCCGATGTCGCACGAGTTCCCGCGCACCGTCTCGCGCCTGACCGAGATGCAGTCGGCCGAATTCCTGGCGCTGGAGCGGCGCGAGGTCGACACCTCGCTCACCTGAAGCGCGGGCGCCGCGGGCGCCCCGGTCGGCTCACTCCAGCGCTTCCATCTTGACCAGGGCCAGCGACAGGTTGTCGCCACCGCCGCGGGCGCGCTGGCGGGCCTTGGAGATCAGCATCTTGCTGGCCTCGCGCGGGCTCAGGCCATAGACGATGGTGCCCAGCTCGCGAGGCGTGTAGTAGTGCCACAGGCCGTCGCTGCACAGCAGCAGGCTGTCGCCCACCTGCAGTTCGGCGATGGACTGCAGGGTGAGGGGCGGGTCTTCCTCGGCCCCCAGGCAGCCGATCAGCAGGTTGGACTGCGGATGGGTCTGGGCCTCTTCCTCGCTGATCGTGCCTTCCTCGACCATGCGCTGCACCAGCGAATGGTCCAGGGTGCGGGCTGCCATGTCGGCGCCGCGGAAGTGATAGAAGCGCGAGTCGCCCGCGTGGATGACATCGCAGCGGCGCGAGGGGCTGACGATGGCCGCCACGATGGTGCTGTGGGGCTCCTGCTCGGCGGTGATGGCCGTGAGCTTGATCATCAGGTGGGCTTCGAGCACCAGCTTGCGCAGCAGCCCGGCCGGATCGTCGCGCTCGGGCACATGTTTCTCGAACAGCTGGCGGGCGATCAGCAGCACCTGGTCGGCCGCCTTGCGGCCACCGCTCTTGCCGCCCATGCCGTCGGCCAGCACGGCCAGCAGGCAACCCGGCACACGGGGATGCGGAAAGATCTCGACCTGATCCTGCTGGTATTGGCGATCACCCCGATCGATGCCTGTCGCGGCTGAAAGGCGGTATCCGGGCGCGGGGGCATTCATGGTCAAAAACTATAATCGCTCGCACAGTCATGGCTGATTTATGGATCAGCCATCGCTGCCCCTGGCGTCCACGAATGCGCGTTTGTGGTCGTGTCCTGCCCGTCGTGATCGGGTGATGCGGTCCGCAACGGGCCAAGAGCGGAGCCGGATTGACTGAGCTGGCGGCCCTGCGGGCCGAAGTGGCGGCGGCCTTTGCGCCGGGGGGTGAGCTCTCGCAGGTGGATGCCGGCTTCCGGCCACGCCCCGGGCAGACCCAGATGGCCGATGCCGTGGCCACCACCCTGGCCCATCGCGACGTGCTGGTGGTCGAGGCCGGCACCGGCGTGGGCAAGACTTACGCCTATCTGGTGCCGGTGCTGCTGAGCGGCTTGCGCACCCTGGTGAGCACGGCCACCAAGAGCCTGCAGGATCAGCTCTTTGGCCGTGATCTGCCCCGCCTCACCGCGGCCCTCGGCCTGCCGGTGCGCCTGGCCCTGCTGAAGGGCCGCGGCGCCTACCTCTGCCTGCAGCGCCTGGACATTGCCCGCCAGCAGGCCCAGTTGCCCGACCGCGCTTCCGTTCGCCTGCTGGCCCGCATCGAGACCTGGGCCCAGAGCACAGGCAGCGGTGACCTGTCGGAAATCGACCAGCTCGACGAACGCTCGCCGGTGATCCCGCTGGTGACTTCCTCGCGCGAGAACTGCCTGGGCAGCGACTGCCCGCGCTACCGCGAATGCCATGTGATGGCGGCCCGGCGCGAGGCCATGACGGCCGACATCGTGGTGGTCAACCATCACCTCTACTTCGCCGACCTGGCCCTGCGCGACAGCGGCGTGGCCGAGCTGCTGCCCAGCGTCGAGGCCGTGGTCTTCGACGAGGCCCATCAGCTCAGCGAGGCCGGGGTCAACTTCCTGGGCAGCCAGCTCTCGACCGCCCAGCTGATCGACTTCACCCGCGACCTGCAGGCCATCGGCCTGACCCAGGCGCGCGGGCAGAAGGCCTGGGCGCTGCTGGCCGCGGCCATCGAGCAGGCTGCCCGCGAACTGCGCCTGGCCGCGGCCGGATCGCTGCGTGCCCAGGCCCGCCTGCGCTGGGAGGAGCGCGCCGCCCAGCCCGAATTCATCCAGGCCCTGGCCCAGGCCGCCGCGGCCTGCGAGGCCGCGGTAAACGATCTGGCCGATGTGGCCGGGGCCTCGCCCGATCTGGCCAAGCTGCACGAACGTGCGGCCGAGCTGGCCGCCCGGCTGTGCCGCTTCGGCGTGCCCGAGGCGGCCGAGCGGGTGCGCTGGATCGAGCTCACCCATCACCATGCCCGCCTGGCCGAGGCGCCGCTGGACATCCGCGAGACCCTGCGCGAGCAGGTGGAAAGCCAGGCCCGCGCCTGGGTCTTCACCTCGGCCACCCTGGGCGCGGAGGCCACGCTGCGCTGGTTCACCGAAAGCGCCGGCCTGGAGGAGGCCCATACCCTGCAGGTGCAGAGCCCCTTCGACTACGGCGCCCATGCCCGGCTCTACGTGCCGCTGCCCTTTCCGCGCCCGGGTGATCCGGGCCATCTGCCGGCGGTGGCGGCTTTGGCGGCCCGCTGCGCCCTGGCCCTGGGCGGCCGCACCTTTGTGCTGACGACCACGCTCAAGGCCATGCAGTTGCTGGCCGAGTGGATGGAGGAGCAGTTCAAGGCCGACCTGGATGCCGCCCCCATCCAGCTGCTGGTGCAGGGCAGCGCGCCCAAGCGGGCGCTGCTGCAGCGCTTCGTCGCCGGCCCGCGCTGCGTGCTGATCGGCTCGCAGAGCTTCTGGGAGGGCATCGACGTGCCCGGCGAGGCCCTGCAATGTGTGCTGATCGACAAGCTGCCCTTCCCGCCCCCGGGCGACCCGCTGGTGCAGGCCCGCTCGCGCCGCATCGAGGCCCAGGGTGGAGACGCCTTCGCCGACCATTTCGTGGCCGAGGCAGCCATCTCGCTCAAGCAGGGGGCCGGCCGGCTGATCCGCAGCGAGGCCGATCGCGGCCTGCTGGTGGTGTGTGATCCGCGCCTGCAGCAGATGGGCTATGGCCGGCGCCTGCGCGAGGCGCTGCCGCCCATGCAGCCCGTGTCCAGCGAGGCGGATGCCCTGGCCTGGTTGCACGCCCTGGCCGGGGCGAATCGGGAGGACGGCCGGATCGGGCCAGGGGACGGCGTTTCGCCGCCCGTGTCACCGACCGCGGCCGACGACTGGTAGTCCGCGCCTGGGGCGGGCCTCACAAGGAAACGCCGGGCCGCCCCAAGTTTCCTTGACCTCCACGGGGGGCGGGCGGGGCGCAGCCCGGCCCTGGGGGCGCTCAGAAGATGCGCCAGAG
>JBJOKP010000444.1:0-3425 GCA_046046045.1 Pseudomonadota bacterium
CTACCACCTCGAACTCGAAGGTGGCCAGGTGCTCAAGATCAGCCAGAACAACACCGAGCGCCACCGCGACCACGAGCTGACCTGGGGCGACCGTGCCTGGGCCAGCTGGTCGCCCCTGTCGCAGGTCGTGCTGACGCAATGATCCACTCCCTGCATTCGCACGGCTGAACCACCATGCGCGCCCTCCGCCGCTTCAAGCTGCTGGCCACCTGGCTCACACGCGGGCGTACGGCCGTCATCGCCGTGCCCTACCTGTGGCTGCTGGCCTTCTTCCTGCTGCCCTTTCTGATCGTGCTGAAGATCAGCATCTCCGAGATGGAGGGCGTGGTCTTCAAGGACGTGCTGACGCTCAAGGACGGCCTCCTGGTCCTGACCATCAAGCTGTCCAACTACGTCTTCATCACGCAGGACGATCTCTACTTCAAGACCTATCTCTCCAGCATCAAGTACGCCGCGGTCACCACCGTGCTGTGCCTGTTGATCGGCTACCCCTTCGCCTACTTCATGGCACGGGCCAAGGCCAGCCTGCAGCCTGCCCTGCTCATGCTGGTGATGCTGCCTTTCTGGACCAGCTTCCTGCTGCGGGTCTATGCCTGGAAGGGACTGCTCACCGAACATGGCTGGGTGGCCAACCTGCTGGATGTGCTGCATGTCGACCAGCTGCTGCTGGCGGCCGACCTCATCGCGGCCCAGGGCAAATACATGAACACGCCCTTCTCCCTGGTGCTGGGCATGGTCTACACCTATCTGCCCTTCATGATCCTGCCGCTCTACGGCAACCTGGCCAAGCTGGACCTGCGACTGCTGGAAGCCGCCTCCGACCTGGGCGCCACGCCCTGGGTGGCCTTCTGGAAGGTGACCGTGCCGCTGTCCAAGGCCGGCATCATCGCCGGCTCGATGCTGGTATTCATCCCCTGCATCGGCGAGTTCGTCATTCCCGAGCTGCTGGGCGGGCCGCAGACGCTCATGATCGGCCGCGTGTTGTGGGACGAGTTCTTCAGCAACAACGACTGGCCCATGGCCTCCACCGTGGCGGTGGTGATGGTGCTGCTCATCCTGGTGCCGCTGGCCATCTTCAACCGCTACCAGGCCCAGGCCCAGGAGGCCAAGCGATGAGCGCCGCTACGCACACGACCGCCAGGCGGCGAACCTGGTTCGGCCAAGGCGTGGCCCGCGGTGTGGGACGAGGCTGGCTCACGGCCGGCTACGTCTTTCTCTACCTGCCCATCGTTGCGCTCATCATCTATTCGTTCAACGATTCGCCCATTCCCAACCACTGGGCCGGCTTCACGCTCAAGTGGTACTGGGCGCTGATCGATGACCGCGAGATGATCTCCGGCTTCTGGCTCAGCCTGCAGATCGCCTTCTTCACGGCCTGCGGCTCGGTGCTGCTGGGCACGCTGGCGGCCTTTGCCCTGGTGAAGTACCGCCGCTTCGGCGGCCGCACCCTCTTCACCGGCATGGTCAACGCGCCGCTGGTCATGCCCGAGGTCATCATCGGCCTGTCGTTGCTGCTGATGCTGGTGTCGGTGCAGCGCCTGCTGGGCTTCCCGGGGCGCGGCATGATGACCATCTGGCTGGGCCATCTGCTGCTGGGCCTGGCCTATGCCACGGTGGTGGTCCAGGCGCGGCTGCAGGAGGTCAACCCACAGCTCGAAGAAGCCGCCATGGACCTGGGCGCCCGCCCCGGCCAGGTCTTCTTCCTCGTTACCCTGCCCATGATTGCCCAGGCCTTGATGTCGGCCTGGCTGCTCACCTTCACGCTGTCGCTGGACGACGTGGTGCTCTCGGCCTTTCTGTCCGGTCCGGGCGCCACCACCATGCCGCTGGTGATCTTCTCCCGCGCCCGGCTGGGCCTCAATCCCAGCGTCAATGCCGTGGCCACCCTCATCGTGCTGGTGGTGTCCGTGGGGGTCATCGTCGCCAGCCTGGCCATGGCACGGGCCGAGCGCCGCCGGGCCCGCGAGATGAACGCCGCGCAGCGCGCCAACTGAGATGTCCTGGCCCAGCATGCCCAGCCCCGAAATCCCGTGATTGCGCCTGGCCTTCCAGGCGCCTTCGCCCAGACCCGATAACCAGCGCCCACCTTGGCGCGCCCCATTCCGCAGCAGCAGCAAGAGGAGAACACGATGACGACACGCGGCACTTTCACCCCCCTGGCCCAGGCCATTGCCCTGGCCCTGGCCAGTCTGGTGGCCGCCCCTGCCGCCCAGGCCCAGAGCGCCGCCGATCTCGGCAAGGAGCTACAGGCTCTCAAGGACAAGGTGGCCGAACTGGAGCGCAAGCTGGCGGAGCAGACGACCAAGCCGGCCGGCGCCCAATGGGGCATGACGCAGGAACAGGTGGGCGAGTTCAACCGCATCGCCGTCAAGACCGAAGCCCTGGAAGACGCCCGCGACGCCTCCGGGCTCAAGCTCTTCAAGTTCAGCGGCTACATGGACCCGACCTTTGTCTACAACAAGCGCCAGAACCGGGCCGGCGTGCAGTTCCTGAACAAGGTCGAATCCGACCTCTACAACTACGACAACTCCTACTTCGGCAGTGTCTCGCTGGACATGCAGAAGGAGACCGACTCGGGCACCAAGTGGCGCCTGACCCTGGTGCCCAGCCGCGGCGTGGGTTCGGTCTTCGATGGCACCTCGCCGGTGGCCGAGGCCAGTGTCTCCGTCCCGCTCGCCGACCTGCAGACCCGCTTCATCGCCGGCCAGATCCCCGATTGGTCGGGCTATGAATACCTGCAGCCCACGCTCAACAAGCTGATCACGCACAACCTGCTGTTCGACTTCACCCTGCCCACCGCGTACACCGGTGCGGGCATGGAGATCACCCGCGGCAAGTGGATCGTCAAGGGTGTGGTGGGCAACATGAACTCGACCATGAAGCCCGCCGGCCACAAGGCCCCGGTGCTGGCCTACCGGGTCGACTATTCCAAGGGCGAGTTCCAGGGCTTCGGCTTTGCCGGCGTGCATGGCAAGGCGGCCAACTTCCGCGCCGACGAGACCGATTCCAATGGCGATCCCGTCTACCCGAACGACATCGGCAAGGAGACGGCGCTACACCTCTTCGAGGCCGATGCCTATTTCATCCGCGGCGACGTCACCTGGCAGGGCCAGTTGAGCGCCGGCATGCAGAAGAAGGCCGCCATCACTGCGGGTGCCAACGGCCTGCGCACGGCGCGCTGGGTCGGCGCCTCCAGCCTCTTCGCCTACAAGCTCGACCCGCGCACCGAGGCCATCGCCCGCCTGGACTACGTCGCCAACAAGAAGAACGGCGGCGGCCTGCTGGGCTACACCACGCCGGATGACCGCAACGGCATTGGTCCGGATGGCAACGGCATCAACCCCGAACTGGGCGCCAACCGCATGGCCCTGACCCTGGGCGCCTCCTACCTCTTCAACCTCAACACCACCTTCAAGGCCGAGTAC
>JBJOKP010000445.1:0-3401 GCA_046046045.1 Pseudomonadota bacterium
CACCCAGCTGGCGCAGACCACGCTGCGCAGCGTGATCGGCCGCATGGAGCTGGACAAGACGTTTGAAGAGCGCGACAGCATCAACGCCCAGGTGGTGAGCGCCCTGGACGAGGCCGCGCTCAACTGGGGCGTGAAGGTGCTGCGCTACGAGATCAAGGACCTGACGCCGCCGGCCGAGATCCTGCACGCCATGCAGGCGCAGATCACGGCCGAGCGCGGCAAGCGCGCGTTGATCGCCAGTTCCGAAGGCCGGCGCCAAGAGCAGATCAACATCGCCACCGGCGAGCGCGAGGCCTTCATCGCCCGCTCCGAAGGCCAGAAGCAGGCCGAGATCAACAAGGCCCAGGGCGAGGCCGCGGCCATCACCGCGGTGGCCGATGCCACGGCCGACGCCATCCGCAAGATCGCCGCGGCCATCGAGCAGCCGGGCGGCGCGGCTGCCGTGCAGCTCAAGGTGGCCGAAAAGGCGGTCGAGGCCTACGGCCAGCTCGCCCAGAAGAACAACACCATGATCGTGCCCGGCCACATGGGCGAGGTGGCCGGCCTGATCGGCACGGCCATGACGCTGATCCAGTCCAGCAAGGCCGCGTCCGACAAGGGCTGAACAGGGCTGAGCTGACCTCGGCTGAGCCGGGCGCGGCGCCCGCTCAGTCGTCGCTGCGCGGGTCCAGGCCGGGGAACAGCACCTCGGTGTAGCCGAAGCGGCTGAAGTCGCGCACCCGCATGGGGTAGAGCGTGCCGATCAGGTGGTCGCATTCATGCTGGACCACGCGGGCATGGAAGCCCTCTGCCTCGCGGGTGATGGCCTGGCCGTGTTCGTCGAAGCCTTCGTAGCGGATGCGGGCGTGGCGCGGCACGATGGCGCGCAGGCCGGGCACCGACAGGCAGCCTTCCCAGCCTTCTTCCTCGGCATCACCCAGCGGCGTGATGCTGGGGTTGATGAGCACGGTGCGGGGCACCGGCGGGGCCTCGGGGTAGCGCTCGTTGCGCTCGAAGCCAAACAGCACCACGGCCAGATCGACACCGATCTGCGGTGCCGCCAGGCCGGCGCCGTTGGCGGCGACCATGGTGTCGCTCATGTCCTGCAGCAGGGCCTGCAGTTTGGGGGTGTCGAAGTGTTCGACCGGGCGGGCCACGCGCAGCAGGCGCGGGTCACCCATCTTCAGGATCTCTCTGACAGCCATCGTGCCTGCGCTCCATCACCAGGGAGCGGGCATTGTCGGCTCACCGCGGCGCCTGGCCGCAGCGCGGGCTCACTGCTGGCCGTAGAGCGTGTCGCCGAAGGAGGTCAGCGGCGCGGCGTCGAGCTCGCGGTCATAGGCGTCAGACTCGCTGCCCGCCACCGGGATCAGCGGCTTGTCCAGCGGGTGGTAGACGCGGCGCTTCAGGCCCTTCAGGTGCTCGGAACCTTCCACGGCGGCCAGCACGGCGGCCGGGTCCATCATGAAGGCGAAGGGATGGGCGTTCTGGGTCTGGGTGGTCTTCATCGCGGGTGCCTCGTCAGTCCAAGATTGATCGATGTCGGTGCAGCCATGCTAGGACGAGCGTTGCGCGCTGTGCAGTGGGCAAAACTTGAAAAACCGCGTCGGAATCAATCTGACAGAGATGGCGTGACGGATGTCCTTCAGAGGCGCCGGCCAGCGGCCGAGGGCGGTCAGTGCGGCCGACCTGATCCGTGCCGCCCTGCACGCTCGGACCCGGGCCACCGATGGGCCGAGAGGACCAGTAACCCAGGGCGGGCGTGGGACATCCTGGCACGCCGTCACGCTGCGCCGGGCCGGGACCGGCACTCGACCAGGCTGGCGCCCCGGAGCAAAGCCCGGGCTCAGACCGTCGGCAGGGCGAAGAGGCGCCGGGTGTTGGCCGTCGTGGCCTCGGCCACTGCCTCGACCGGCAAGCCCTTCAGGCGGGCCAGTTCGGCCGCCACGTGGGGCACATAGGCCGGCGAGTTGCGCTTGCCGCGGTAGGGCACCGGGGCGAGGTAGGGGCTGTCGGTCTCGATCAGGCAGCGCTCCAGCGGCAGCCAGGTGGCGACGTCGCGCAGCTCCTGCGCGTTCCTGAAGGTCAGGATGCCCGACAGGCCGATGTGGAAGCCCAGGTCCAGGGCACCACGCGCCACCTCGGCGGTTTCGGTGAAGCAGTGGAAGACGCCGCCCACCTCGTCCGCCCGCTCCTCGGCCAGGATGCGCAGCGTGTCGGCCGAGGCGCTGCGGGTGTGGATGACCAGGGGCTTGGCCAGGGCGCGGGCGGCGCGGATGTGCACCCGCAGGCGCTCGCGCTGCCATTCCATCTGCTCGACCGTGCGCTCGCCCAGGCGGTAGTAGTCCAGCCCGGTCTCGCCGATGGCGACGATGCGCTCGCGCTGGCCCAGGGTGACCAGTTCCTCGACGCTGGGTTCGCGCACGCCTTCGTTGTCCGGATGCACGCCCACCGTGGCCCAGAGCGGGGCATGGTCGCGCGCCAGGCTGTGCACGATGTCGGCCTCCTCCAGCGTGGTGCAGATGCAGACCGCCTGCACCACCTGGGCGGCCTGCATGGCCGCCAGCTGGCCGGTGATGTCACCGCGCAGTTCGGGAAAGCTGAGGTGGCAGTGGGAATCGATGAACATGGGCCGACGTCAGATGGTCTGCGTCGGCTTGGACGACTGGATGGCCGTGCCCAGCATCTCCTCGATGCGCAGGCGCAGGGCGCGGGTCTTCTCGTCCACCGGGAAACGCACCCCCACGCCCTGGGTGCGGCCGCCCGAGGCATTGGCCGGCGTCACCCAGGCCACCTTGCCGGCCACCGGGTAGCGCTGCGGGTCGTCCGGCAGCGTCAGCAGTAGGTAGACGTCCTCGCCCAGGCGGTATTCACGCGTGGTGGGCACGAACAGCCCGCCCTCGGAGAACAGCGGGATGTAGGCGGCATACAGCGCGCCCTTCTCGCGGAACACGAGCTGGATCACGCTGGGTCGGGCGGCGGCAGCGCCACCCGCAGGACGCAGGGCGAAGTCGTTCATGCCTGGCAGTGTATCGGCAGGCCTCGTGGGACCTGGTGAGCAGGCGCAGCGAGTTCGTCCACAGTTGCTCAGGTCAGGCCCAGGGCCTGGCGAGCCTCGATGACCAGGGCCTCGATGGCCAGGGGCAGGCTGAAGGGATGGTCGGCGCGACGCTGCCGGTTGCGCAGGGCCGCTGCCCAGCCGGTCAGGCCCTGCAGCAGGCTCTGGCGGGCGGCAAGATCGGCCGAGGCGGCCGCGGTGGCCGGTCCACTGGCGGCCTGCAGCAGCGGCGCCAGCAGCTCAGGCGCAAAGTGGCGCGGTGCGGCACCCACGGCCAGGCGGCTCAGGTCGACCGCCAGCTTCTGCAGCGCCAGCACCAGCTCGGCCAGGGGCCAGATCGCCAGGCCGGCGGCATCGCCGCGCA
>JBJOKP010000446.1:0-3394 GCA_046046045.1 Pseudomonadota bacterium
CGATGCCGTAGACCCATTCGTTGACCAGCTCCTTCACATAGGTGCTGAAGCGGCCGGTCCTGGCATCGACCTTGTTGGCGCCTGCCCAGGTGCCTATCCAGAGGTCGCCGCCGGCCTGCTCGGCAAAGGCGTAGACCCAGTAGTCGGCCAGGCCGTGCTGGGGAAAGTAGACCGCCCAGCGCGGATCGGTCCAGGCCGGGCGGCGGCCGTCGGCGCCGGCCGTGGCAGCCTTTGCGGGCGGGGCCTTGCCGGCGCTGACGGCTGCAGCGGGCGCACCGTCTTCCTGATAACGCGACACCCCGCCGGCATTGGTGCCGAACCACTTGCGGCCCTGCCGATCCACATGGATGGCGAAGACGTATTCACTCGCCAGGCCCTGCTCGCGGGTGAAGGTCTGGCGTACCTGGCCCTGCACCAGTTCCACCTCGTGCACGCCCGCCGAGGTGCCCACCCAGAGCGCCTGGCGCGCCGGCTCCAGCGCCAGGGCACGCACATAGACGGTGGGGCCGACCTCGTAGACCTCCTCCACCGCCAGGCGGCCGGCCTCGGTGGCCGCCGGGTCAGGTCGGGCCAGGGGCGGATGGGCGGCGGGCAGGCCCTGCTGGGCGTGGGCGACGCCGGTCGCCAGGGCCAGCAGCACCATGCCTCCAACTAGCCAGGCTGTCCGACGCGCGCCCCCACCCATCACCGACCCCATCGCTTCGTTCATCACGCCCCTCATCGCCCGGCCATGCGCAGATGGGCCACGATGTCCGCCATCTCGCGGTCACGCAGCAGGCCCTGGTAGGCCGGCATGGCGCCCTTGCCGGCGCGGATCACGACTATCAGCGTCAGGTCGGGCTTGAGCAGGCTGCTTGGGCGGGTGAAGTCGGTGGCGCCGGGCACCACCGGCTGGCCGTCGCCGCCATGGCAGGCCACGCAATGCTGGCGGTAGAGCTGGGCGCCTTTCTGCACGTCGGCCGCGCGGGCCGGCAGTGTGGTGGCCATGGCGACCATCGCGCCGAGCAGGCCGGCCCAGGCTCGGCCCGGCCGGTGCGCCGAACGGAAAGGATCAGGCAGCCGCGGCATCACCCTGGAACTCCTCGAGCTTGCGGTAGAGGCTGGACAGGCCGATGCCCAGGCGCTGGGCGGCCAGGCGGCGGTCGCCGCCGGCCTCGTCGATGGCGCGCAGGATGAGGCTGCGCTCGAAGTGCCGCACCCGCTCGCGCAGATTGCCCACGGTGGTGGTTGCATTGCCCGGGCTGGTGCTGCCTGGTCCGACCGGCCCGCCCGCGGCGTTGCTGAGATAGCTGCCGCTGGCGCTGCCGCCCGGACCCAGCGGCGTGGGGCCGATGCTGGCGGCATTGGCCGGGGCGCTGGCGCGGGTCACCTCGGCGGGCAGGTCGGCCACCTGGATGCAGCCGCCGTCGGCCAGGATGGCGGCGCGGTGCAGCACGTTCTCCAGCTGGCGCAGATTGCCCGGCCAGGGGTAGCTCACCAGCAGGTCCTCGGCCTCGGGGTCGATGTCCAGGGGGCTGCTGCGCTGGTGCACCCCGCCCGTGCCCACCGCGCCAGCATCCGCCCGGGCCAGCAGATGGCGCAGCAGGCCGGGGATGTCGGCGCGCCGTTCGCGCAGCGCCGGCATGGGAATCTGGAAGACCGAGAGGCGGAAGTAGAGGTCCTCGCGGAAGCGGCCCTGGGCCACCATGGCCGGCAGGTCGCGGTTGGTGGCGGCGAGGATGCGCAGGTCCAGCCGGCGCGACTGTTCGGCGCCCAGGGCACGCACCTCCTTGGTCTCCAGCACATGCAGCAGCTTGGTCTGCATGGCCAGGGGCAGCTCGCCGATCTCGTCGAGGAACAGGCTGCCGTGTTCAGCCTGGACGAACAGGCCCTTGCGCTGGCGATCGGCGCCGGTGAAGGCGCCCTTGGTGTGGCCGAAGAGTTCGCTCTCCAGCAGGTTCTCGGGGATGGCGGCGCAGTTCACCGCCACGAAGGGCCCGTCGCGGCGCAGCGAGAGCTCGTGCACCCGGCGCGCCGCCACGCCCTTGCCCGTGCCGCTTTCACCAGTGAAGAGCACGGTGGAATCGGTGGGCGCGACCCGCTCGATCAGGCGCTCGGTGGCCCGCATCACCGGCGCGCTGAAGGCATAGGGCAGGCGCTCGCCGCCCAGCACCAGGTTGCGCAGGCTGCGGTTCTCCTCGCGCAGGCTGCGCACGGCCTGCAGCTGCTCCAGGCGGTGGGCGATCTCGTCGAACCGCACCGGCTTGCCGATGTAGTCCCAGGCTCCGGCGCGCAGCGCCCCCACGGCGGCATCGACCGAGGCATGGGCCGTCACCATCAGGAAGGGTGCCTCCACCCCGGCGGCACGGGCCTGACGCAGCAGGTCCAGGCCGTCGCCCTCGGGCATCTGCACGTCGGAGATCACCACGTCGGCCACCTGGCGGCCCAGCCAGGCCAGGGCCTCGGCGGCCGAGCCGGCGGTCTCCGCCACATGGCCGGCCTTCACCACCGCGGCTGCCAGCACCTGGCGCATCGCGGCGTCGTCATCCACCACCAGCACCTTGAGTTCAGACATGGGCGCCCGGTTGACCCGCCTCGCGGCGGCAAAACTTCATCATGGGGTCAGCTTAACCCGAGAAAAGCATCACGAAACCGGCCCAGGTCAAGTCCGACCCCGGCCCGGGTGGGTGCGGCGCCACGACTGGGAACAACCCCAATGCATCGCGGCCTGTTGCTTGCATGATCTGACGTTCAGTTTCCGTCCGTCACCGGGCCCCTCGCCGGACCCATAGCCTGCCCCTGGGGTGTAGCCACCATGTCGATCCTGCCCAGTTCCCACGTTGCCGACCCGGCCATGAGCCTGCCCCACCGCCGCCGCAGTACCCCGGCCCTGGCCCGCCAGGGCGCGCTGATCCTGGCGCTCGGCCTGGGCGTGGGCCTGAGCCTGCTCGCCCCGTCTGCCCGCGCCGACGCCCTGCAGGACGGCCTCTCCGCCGTCAACCGCAAGGACTACCCCGAAGCCATCCGCCAGCTCGAACCCCTGGCCAAGGCCGGCAACGCCCAGGCCCAGCTCCAGATCGGCCTGTTGCATTACCACGGCCACGGCGTGCGCGAGAGCGACGCCCAGGCCCGCCAGTGGTTCGAGAAGGCCGCCCGCCAGGGCTCGGCCCCGGCCCAGTTCCAGCTCGCCAACATGTACGCCTACGGCCTGGCCGAGCTGCCCGAAGGCGCCGACCCCTACCGCGTCGCCGCCCAGTGGTATTTCGAGGCCGCCCGCCAGGGCCTGGCCGAAGCCCAGTACAGCCTGGGCATCCTCTTCCTCACCGGCAGCGGCGTGCAGCAGAGCCAGGAGGAAGCGCAGAAATGGATCGTCCGCGCCGCCGCCCAGGGCCATGCGGATGCCCGCGCCTATCTC
>JBJOKP010000447.1:0-3390 GCA_046046045.1 Pseudomonadota bacterium
GCTGGCCAGGTGGGCCTCCTGCAGCTTGGCGCGGATGAACAGCGTCATCTCGAAATCCAGCGCCGAGAAGGGCTCATCCAGGAACAGCACCTCGGGGTCGGTGGCCAGGGCGCGCATGATGCACACGGTCTGCTGCTGGCCGCCCGAGAGCTCGTAGGGGTAGCGCGAGAGATCGAAGCGGATCTCGAACAGCGCCGTCAGGGCGTCCACCTTGGCGGCCACCTCGGCCGCGGCCATGCCCCCGCGGCGCAGCGGGTAGGCGATGTTGTCGCGTGCCGTGAGCCAGGGGAAGAGGGCATCGCGGTAGTTCTGGAAGACGTAGCCGATGCGGGTCTCGCGCAGCGTCTTGCCATCGAACAGGATCTCGCCGGCATCGGGCGCGACGAGCCCGGCGATCATGTTCATGAGGGTGGATTTGCCGCAGCCGTTGGGGCCGAAGATGGAGACGATCTCGCCGCGCGGCAGGTCGAGGTCGAAGTGGCTGTAGAGCGGGCTGCCGGCAAAGGCCTTGCTCAGGCCGCGCACGGTCACATGGGTGCCGGGGCGCGGCGGATGGCTGGCGGCGGTGTGGCGCAGCGTGGGAGCGCCGGGCAGATCCATCGCGCTCATGCCTTGCCGCTCCAGTGGATGAGGCGCTTCTCGGCCAGCAGGAAGACCAGGTTGAGCCCGTAGCCCAGGGCCCCGGTGACGAGGATGGAGGCGTACATGTCCTTGACGTTGAAGACCTGCTGCGCATCGATGATGCGGTGGCCCAGCCCGGTCTCCGAGCCGATGAACATCTCGGCCACGATGACGATGACCAGGGCCATGGAGACGGCGCTGCGCAGGCCCACGAAGGTCTGGGCCAGGCTCTCCATCAGCAGCACGTCCCTGAAGACATGCCAGCGGCTCACGCCCATGATCTGGGCCGCCATGACGCGGGTCTTCTTGGCGTTCATCACGCCGTAGGCGCTGTTGAACAGCACGATGAGCGCAGCACCAAAGCTGGCGATGGCGATCTTGTTGATGTCGGTGATGCCGAAGATGAGCAGGAAGAGCGGGATCAGCGCCGAGCTGGGCGTGGAGCGGAAGAAGTCGATCAGGAACTCTACGCTGCGGTAGGCCCCTTCGGCGCTGCCCAGGGCCACGCCCAGGGGCACGCCCAGGCCCACGGCGATGGCAAAGCTGGCCAGGGTGCGCAGCAGCGTGGCCTGCAGGTCGGGCCAGAGGGCGCCACTGGCCAGCACGCTCCAGAGGTGGCCCAGGGTCTCGCCCGGCGGTGGCAGCAGCACGGGCTTGACCCACTGGGCCGAGAGCATGAGCTGCCACAGCCCCACCAGCAGCAGCGGGCCCAGCAGCGGCAGCCAGCGCCGCCCGGGTCGCCACCAGGCATCGGTCACGGTCGTCACCACGCGCCCTCCCCGCTTCAGCCGGTGTAGATGAGGGGCTGCACCGGCACCGGGCGCGAGAAGATCTTGCGCTCGGCAAAGATGTCGAAGAACTTCTGGAACTGGGCGATGTCGGCCGGCTTGAACTCGTTGTAGAGGGTGAAGCCCGAGAGCGGCACCTCCTTGGCCAGCGCCTCCTCGATGGCGGTGAAGCCATCCAGGTGCTTGCGCGATGCCTCCGGCTGCCTGCGCACATGGTCCACGGCGCGGGCATAGGCGGCGATGTACTTCTTCGCCTCGGCCGGACGCTCCTTCAGGAAGGTGGTGGTCACGCTGGCCGAGCCGCCGAACCAGGGCGCATCGGCCTCGCCGAGCACGTACTTGGAGATCACGCCGTTCTCCAGGACCCGGGTCAGGCCCTTGAGGCGGCCGGCCGTGCCGGTGGGCTCGAGCGTGTAGACCGCATCGACCTGCCCGGCCGCCAGGGCCGCCACATGCTGGCCCACCGGCAGTTCGGTGACCTGCGGGCTGGTGACGCCGTTCTTCTCCAGGATGATCCTGGCCAGGGTGACGTTCTGGATGCCCGGGCCGCTGGCGATGCGCTTGCCCTTGAGTTCACCAATGCTCCTGACCGGCGAATCCTTGGGCACCAGGAACTGGTCCAGCACCAGCTTGTGGTTGGAGGGATTGCTGCAGATGATCTTGAACAGCCCGGGCGAGGTGATCTCGGCCAGGGCCAGCACGGCCGAGGCCGTGCCATTGGCCGAGCCGTGGATGCGCCCGGCGATCATGGCCTCGGCCACCTGCTGGGCGCTGGCGAACTTCACGCCCTCCACGTTGAGGCCGGCCTCCTTGAAGATGCCCAGCTCCAGCCCGGCATACAGCGGCAGGCCCGAGGCGATGGGCCAGTAGCCGATGAGGATCCTGTCATCGGCGGCACGGGCCGGCGTGCTCAGGGCCGGCAGGGCCAGGCTGGCGGCGCCGGCCAATCCGGCGTGCAGGGTGCGACGGCGTTGCAGGTCGTGGCTCATGGTGCGGGGTCGTCCAGGGTCGTGGGGGGAATGAAGGTGCAGTGGAGGTTGATCGTGGTGCCGGGCTCAGGCGGCAAGATCGGGCCAGCCGCGCAACACTGCCAGCACGTCGGCCGAGGTGGCCGTGGCGCCGAAGACGCCGCCCTGCATGTGGATGATCCTGAGCGCGGCGGCATGGTTGCCGGCATCGGTGGCGCCGGTGCAGTCCTCCAGCAGCACACATTCGAAGCCGCGGTCATTGGCCTCGCGCATGGTGGTGTGCACACACACGTCGGTGGTGATGCCGGTGAGGATGAGGTTGCGGATGCCGCGCGTGTGCAGGATGAGTTCGAGATCCGTGGCGCAGAAGCTGCCCTTGCCCGGCTTGTCGATGATGGGCTCGCCCGCCACCGGATAGAGCTCGGGAATGATGTCCCAGCCCGGCTCGCCGCGGACCAGGATGCGGCCGCAGGGCCCGGCATCACCGATGCCCGCGCCGATGCGCTGCGACCGCCAGCGCTTGTTGGCCGGCAGGTCGGCCAGGTCGGGCCGGTGGCCTTCACGCGTGTGGATCACGTGCAGGCCGGTGCGACGCGCCTCGCCCAGCAGGGCCTGCAGTGGCGCGATGGGCGCACGCGTCAGGCTCAGGTCGTAGCCCATGGTGTCCACATAGCCGCCCACGCCGCAGAAATCGGTCTGCATGTCGATGATGACCAGGGCCGTGTTGGCGGGCGTGAACGAGCCGTCGAAGGGCCAGGGATAGGGCGTGGCGTGGATGTGGGTGGGCATGGGCAGGATCTCGGGAACGGCGGGTGCCTCAGCGCTGCATGCCCAGTTCGGCCGGCGCGCCGGCGATGCGGCGGTCGGGCGCGCAGGTCAGCACCAGGATGGCCAGGGTCAGCGCATAGGGCACGGCGTTGAAGAGGTGGTAGTAGCCCGAGACCCCCACCGACTGCAGGGCCGGGCCCAGCGCCCCGGCGCCGCCAAAGAGCAGGGCCGCACCCAGGCAGGCC
>JBJOKP010000448.1:0-3383 GCA_046046045.1 Pseudomonadota bacterium
GGCCGCAGCCCATGGCGCCCAGGGTCGGGACGGCCTGGGCATGCTGGTGGAGCAGGCGGCCGAGGCCTTTGCGGCTTGGCGCGGCCTGCGGCCCGACACGGTGCCGGTGCTCTCGGCCCTGCGGGCCCAGGTCGACGCCGCCTGAGGAGCCGCGTCGTGGCACGTTCCAAGGTTTCCGCCGCCTTCGCCGGCCGCTGGCTGCGACCGGTCTGGCGCTTTGTGGTGTTGCTGCTGGTCAGCTTGCTGGCGCTGCAGGTCTATTTCGCTGCGCGCATCGCGCTGATGCGGGTGATGGATCCGCAGAGCACCAGCTTCCAGCGCTCCGAGGCCTGGCGCCTGCTGTTCGAGAAGCCCCAGGCCGGCTGGCTGCAGCAATGGCGGCCGGCGGCCCAGATCAGCCCCCAGCTCAAGCGTGCCGTGATCGCCAGCGAGGATGCCGGCTTCACCGAGCATGGCGGCGTGGAATGGGAGGCCATCGAGAAGGCCTGGGGCCGCAACCAGCGCGCCCAGGCCCAGGTGGATCGCCTCAACGAGCAGCAGGCGCAGAAGCGCCGGCCCACCGGCAAGGAGCCGCCGCCGCGGCGCGAACCCAAGGTGGTGGGCGGCTCCACCATCAGCCAGCAGCTGGCCAAGAACCTCTTTCTCTCCGGCGAGCGCACCGTGCCGCGCAAGCTGCAGGAGCTGGCCATCACCCTGATGCTGGAGACCATGCTGCCCAAGTCGCGCATCCTGGAGGTCTATCTCAACAGCGTGGAATGGGGCGAAGGCGTGTTCGGCGCCCAGGCCGCCGCGCGTTATTACTACCGCGTCGACGCCGCCCAGCTGAGCGCGCCCCAGGCGGCCCGCCTGGCGGTGATGCTGCCGGCGCCCAAGCGCTTCGAGAAGCAGCCCTATTCGCCCTACCTGGGCAGCCGGTCCATGACGGTGCAGGCCCGCATGGCGGCGGTGGTGCTGCCGTGAGCCTGGCCGAGGAGCTCTGCGCCCACGCTGCCCGCCTGGTGGTGGAGGAGGGCCTGGACTACGGCGCGGCCAAGCAGAAGGCCGCCCGCCAGCTGGGCCTGGGACGGCGCCAGGCCCTGCCGGACAACCTCGAGCTCGAGGACGCCGTGCGCGACTACCTGGAACTCTTCTGCGCCGACACCCAGCCCGCCGAGCTGGCGGCGCTGCGCGACGTGGCCCTGCGCTGGATGGAGCGGCTGGCGGTCTTCCGCCCGCTGCTGGTGGGAGCGGTCTGGCGCGGCACCGCCACCCGCCACTCCGCCGTGAGGCTGCGGCTGTTCTGCGAGGACACCAAGGCCGCCGAGCTGCTGCTGCTGGACCGCGGCGTGGATTTCGACGTGGGTCAGGAAGCCGGGCCGCAGGGGCGGCCGGTGGATGTATTAGTGCTCGCCGAGGCCTGCCCTGCACTGGGTGAGCCGGCGCTGCTGCATCTGGCCATCTACGATCTCGATGATGTGCGTGGCCAGCTCAAGCCCGACGCACGCGGCCAGACCCAGGCGGGTGATGCCGCGGCCCTGCGTCGCCTGATGGCAGCCAACAATCCGTGATGTGGCTTTTGCGGCACACCTTGCCGCGACTGGAGAAGCAGGATGAATCGACGTTCCCTCGTGCTGGCCGGCGTGGCCGTGGTGGCTGCAGGTGCCGGCCTCTATGTGAGCCAGCGCCGCGAGGCCACAGTGCCGGCCGCTGAGGCCACCCCGGCCACCCCGGGCGGCACGCCCGGACAGGCACCGGCCGAGATGGCCGCCGGCCATGACCATGGCGCCAGCGCCCCGGCCAAGGTCGACCTCTGGGCCCAGCGCTACAACCAGCCCGGCGGCGGCGAACTGGTCTTCGCCTCGCTCAAGGGCAAGCCGCTAGTGGTGAACTTCTGGGCCACCTGGTGCCCGCCGTGCGTGAAGGAGATGCCCGAGCTGGATCGCTTCCACAAGGAGTTTTCGGCCAAGGGCTGGCAGGTGGTGGGCGTGGCGGTGGACGGGCCGACGCCGGTGCGCGAGTTCCTGCAGAAGACGCCGGTGAGCTTCCCCATCGGCCTGGCCGGTTTCGGTGGTGCCGAGCTGGCCCGCGACCTGGGCAATTCGAGCGGCGGCCTGCCCTTCACCGTGGTCTTCGATGCCTCGGGCAAGGCCATCCACACCCGCCTGGGCCAGACCAGCTATGACGAGCTGAAGGGCTGGGCAGGCGGCTGATGCGGGCCTGGCGCCGGCGTGGGCGGCGCTGAGCGAGGCGGCAGCCCTGGGCTGGCTGACGGGAGGCTTGCAGTCCGCAAGCTGGCTGGCGGGCGGGCTGATGGACCGAAATGCGCGTAAAGTCCGAGGTTTGGCCGGCAAATCCGGCCCAAATCGATGCAACCGGTGCGCGGACGATTTCTTCGGTCTGCACCACCGCTTGCCGGGCGGCCCGAGCGGCCGACGTTTCACGAACAACAGCGCATTCGACGAGGACACCTGCACCATGGACTTACGCAAACTCAAGACCCTGATCGACCTGGTGTCGGATTCGAATATCTCCGAACTCGAGATCACCGAGGCCGAGGGCAAGGTGCGCATCGTCAAGAGTGCGCCGGCAGCTGCCGGCGTGGTGCAGTACGCCCCCGCTCCGGCGCTGCAGGCCGTGGCCGCCGCGCCGGTGGCCGCCGCCCCGGTCGCGGCCGCGCCTGCGCCCGCCCCGGCCGAGACCGGCCATGTGGTCAAGTCGCCCATGGTGGGCACCTTCTACCGCGCCAGCAGCCCCGGCGCCAAGGCGCTGGCCGATGTGGGCCAGCAGGTGAAGGTGGGTGATGCGCTGTGCATCATCGAGGCCATGAAGATCATGAACGAGATCGACTCCGACAAGGCCGGCACGATCACCAAGATCCTGGTGGAGAACGGCCAGGCGGTCGAATACGGGCAGCCGCTCTACGTCATCGAGTGACGCGGGTCGCGCACATCGACCTTTCTCCGACACGGCGCACCGGGAGGCCCTTGAGCCGACCTTTCCTGCGCCGCGTTCCCGGCCCCGGGGCCCAGCCTGCCCAGCGCGGGTGAGGCGGCCACCGAGCCCCTGCGAGACCTGCACCATGTTCAAGAAACTCCTGATCGCCAACCGCGGCGAAATTGCCCTGCGCATCCAGCGCGCCTGTCGCGAGATGGGCATACGCTCGGTGGTCGTGTACTCCGAGGCCGACCGTGACGCCAAATACGTCAAGCTCGCCGACGAGGCGGTCTGCATCGGCCCGGCGCCCTCGGCTCAGAGCTACCTCAACATGCCGGCCATCATCTCGGCCGCCGAGGTGACCGATGCCGAGGCCATCCACCCCGGCTACGGCTTCCTGTCCGAGAACGCCGACTTCGCCGAACGTGTGGAGAAGAGCGGCTTCTCCTTCATCGGCCCGACCCCGGCCT
>JBJOKP010000449.1:0-3376 GCA_046046045.1 Pseudomonadota bacterium
GGACGGCAGCAACAGCAACGCCGCCCTGGCCCATCTGCTGGGCCTGCCGGTGCTGCTGGTCATCGACGCGCGCGGCATGACGCGCGGCATCGCCCCGCTGCTGCTGGGCTACCAGGCCTTCGACCGCGGCCTCGACCTGGCCGGCGTGGTGCTGAGCCGGGTGGGCGGCAGCCGCCACGAGGGCAAGCTGCGTGCCGTCATCGAGCACTACACCGACCTGCGCGTCATCGGCGCCGTGGCCGAGGACCCGGCCCTGGCCCTGCCCGAGCGCCACCTCGGCCTGCAGCCCTGCGCCGAACGCGATGCCGCGGCCGAGGACATCGCCCGTATCGGCCGCCTCATCGCCGCCCAGGTCGATCTGGACGCAGTGCGCGCCATCGCCCGGCGCGCCCGACCGCTCGATCTGCCGCTTGAACTTCCGTTTGAACCCTCGCTCGCCCGGCCGGTCGAGACACCGGTGGGCGTGTCAGTGCGAGTGCCCGTGCCGGTGCCCGTGACGCTGCCACGCGCGGCGTCGTCGATCGAGCCGGCCGACACCACGGCTGCGGCCCCATCGTGGCCAAAGGCCGCATCCACCGCGGCCAGCCGGCCGCTGCGCATCGCCATCGCGCGCGACCGTGCCTTCGCCTTCTACTACCCGGACGACCTCGCCGCCTTTGCCGACCAGGGCGCCGAGCTCGTGCCCTTCGACACGCTGACCGACCCCGACCTGCCGGCCGACATCGACGGCCTCTTCATCGGCGGCGGCTTCCCCGAGCAGCTGATGGACGAGATCGCCGCCAACACCGCGCTGCGCGGCGCGCTCAGGCACCGCATCGAGGCGGGTCTGCCGACCCAGGTGGAGTGCGGTGGCCTCATGTACCTGAGCCGTGCCATCCGCTGGGGTGAGCGGCGGGCCGAGATGGTGGGTGTGCTCCCCGCTGAAGCGGTGATGCAGCGCCGTCCCGTGGGGCGCGGCTACGTGGTGCTGGAGGCGACCACCCTTCATCCAGCCCTCGGCGTGGCAGGACTTGCTCCTGGCCAGCGGGTGCGGGCGCATGAGTTCCATCACTCCTGTCTCGAAGGCCTGCCCGAGCCCTTGCCGGCCGGGATGGGTTACGCCTGGGCGGTCCGACGTGGCCATGGCATCGACGGCCGGCACGATGGCCTGGTGATGCACCACCTGCTGGCTTCCTACGCCCACCTGCGCGATGCCGCGGGCAGTGGCTGGGTGGCGCAGTTCCTGGCTCGAGTGCGTCGCGCCGCGCCGGTCGTTCGGCCGCCGGGCCGGATCGCCACGGCTTCTCGCAGCCGGGGCGCCGGCCGCCTGCCTGTCCTGGCGCCGATCCCGAAGTCGCACCGATCGGCCTGCGCGTTCCGGCCGGAACCTCGCCACGACCCTGATACGGAGTCCTGTCCATGCTGATGCTCACGCCCCGCGCCACCCAGCTCGTGCTGGAGGCCGCTCAACGCAGCGGAGCCGCTGGCCAGGCCTTGCGCGTCGCTGCCGTGCTGGAGGACGAAGGCGGGTTCCGCTACGGCCTGGGTTTCGACGAGCAGCGAGAAGCCGACGAGGTGCTCACCTTCGGTGAGCTGACCGTGCTGGTTGGTGCGCCTTCTCGGAGCTGGCTGGACGGGGTCGAGCTCGACGTGCAGGACGGCCCGGACGGCCAGGCCGAGTTTGTCTTCCGCCGCCCGGATGACGGTGCGACCCATCCGTCGCCGGATGCCCCCGCGCAGACCGGCCAGTGCGGCCAGGGTGGCTGCGCCCAGTGTGGTGGCTGAGCGGTGAGCGGATGCCTTGCCTGCCTCGTCACGATCCGAACTGACCTGACCTTTGCCGGATGCCTTTCATGAATGCCTTCGTCGAACGTGCCTACCTGGACATCGATGCTGCCGGCGCTGGCACCAAAGGGCACGTGATGTGGAACGGTGCCGCCTGGACACCGGCCTTCCGCCCGGGCAGGGTCGCCCTGGTGGGCGCCGGACCGGGCGACCCCGAACTGCTCACGCTCAAGGCGGCGCGCCTGCTGCGCGAGGCAGAGGTGGTGGTGTATGACCATCTGGTCAGCGCAGGCGTGCTGGAACTCATCGGCGCTCAGGCGCGTCGGGTGTACGTGGGCAAGCAGTGCGGCAGCCACAGCCTGAGCCAGGCCGGCATCAACCAGCTGCTGGTGCAGGAGGCTCGGGCTGGCCGGCGCGTGGTGCGCCTCAAGGGCGGCGACCCCTTTGTCTTTGGCAGGGGCGGCGAAGAGTTGCAGGAACTGGTGGGCCATGGCGTGGACTTCGAGGTCGTGCCCGGCATCACGGCAGCCTGCGGCGTCTCCAGCGCCGCTGGCATCCCGCTCACCCACCGCGATCATGCCCAGGCCTGCATGTTCGTCACCGGCCATCTCAAGGAGGGTGGGGGCGAAATGGATTGGCCGGCCCTAACACGCCCCCGCCAGACCGTGGTGATCTACATGGGCCTGGGTGGACTGGCAGGCATCTGTGAGCAGCTCATCGCCCACGGCCTGCCGCCGCACTGGCCTGCCGCTGTCGTGGCCCGCGGTACCCATGTCGACCAGCAGGTGGTGTGTGGTGATCTGGCCACCCTGCCTGAGCGGGTGGCGGCCGCCGCATTGCCCACCCCGAGCCTGGTGATCGTTGGCGAGGTGGTGCGCCTGCGGGCCGAATTCGAACCCCATCTCGCTGCCTCTGCCCCTGTCGTGAAAGCCGTGGCATGAATGCCCTGAACCCGTCCTCATCCGCCGCCCGGTCCCTGTCGTCCCGGTCTCGATCTCGCGCCATCAGCCACCGTGCACGGTCAGGGCTGGTGGTGGCGCTGTGTCTGGCCTGCCCACCGCTGCTGGCCCAGTCCATCCCCTCCGAGGTTGGCATGTCGCCCGCCTGGGCGGCAGCCATGTGCCAGGCCTGGAACGCCGAACCCGTGCTGATGGACAAGCTGGCCGAGTCGGGCTGGGCGCGCAATGACGGTGGTCGCGGCTTCAAGGTCATGCAGATCTACCGCAGCGACTGCCCATCGGCCCATCGGGTGGAACTGCAGATCGCGCTGCAGGAGGGCAAGGCCCGCTGCACCTATGGCGGCGCGGCCAGGACCCCCCAGCTCGAGGGCGGTGCCGACTACCTGATGTGGGCCGAGACCGCCCGCTGGCGCGAGATGGGGGCCGGCGACTACGGCCCCATGAAGGCCATGATGTTCGGCCGTCTCAACTTTGCCGGCCCCAAGATGGAGGCCATGGGCAATATGGGACCCTTCGAACAGTTCCTGCGGCTGGTCGGCAAGGTGCCGGGCGACTGGGAGCGTTGCCCTGCCTGAACGCGGCCAGGCATGACGGGCAGGACCGGAGGCGGGTCGGGGCGGGCAGAATCGGCGCCGTCAACCAGGACGCCTGCC
>JBJOKP010000450.1:0-3363 GCA_046046045.1 Pseudomonadota bacterium
ACTCGTCGCGCTGCATCTCGGCCGCCACATGCTGCATCTCCTCCAGGCTGGGGGTGATGAGGCCGGAAAGGCCGATGATGTCCGCGCCTTCGAGCCTGGCCTTGGCCAGGATGTCCTGGCAGGGGACCATGACCCCCATGTTGACCACCTCGAAGTTGTTGCACTGGAGCACGACGGTGACGATGTTCTTGCCGATGTCGTGCACGTCGCCCTTCACCGTGGCGATGACGATCTTGCCCTTGGGCTTCACGTCGCCGCCGGCATCGGCCAGGGCCTGCTTCTCGGCCTCGATGTAGGGCAGCAGATGGGCCACGGCCTGCTTCATGACGCGGGCCGACTTCACCACCTGGGGCAGGAACATCTTGCCCTGGCCGAACAGGTCGCCCACGATGTTCATGCCCGCCATGAGCGGGCCTTCGATCACGTGCAGCGGCCGGCCGCCGGTCGCCTCGATGGCGCGCCAGGCCTCCTCGGTGTCGACGCTGATGAACTCGGTGATGCCGTGCACCAGGGCATGGCTGAGCCGCTCGGCCACCGCCACCGGCACCTCGGCCGTGCCGCGCCAGGCCAGCTTGGCGCTGTCGTCCTTGGCGCGGCCCTTGGCCCGTTCGGCGATCTCGATGAGGCGCTCGCCGGCATCCTTGCGCCGGTTCAGCACCACGTCCTCGACCCGCTCGCGCAGCTCGGGCTCCAGCTCGTCGTACACACCCACCATGCCGGCGTTGACGATGCCCATGTCCAGTCCGGCCTGGATGGCGTGGTACAGGAAGACGGTGTGGATGGCCTCGCGCACCGGGTCGTTGCCGCGGAAGCTGAAGCTCACGTTGCTGACGCCGCCGCTGACCTTGGCGCCCGGCAGGTTGGCCTTGATCCAGCGCGTGGCCTCGATGAAGTCCACCGCGTAGTTGTCATGCTCCTCGATGCCGGTGGCGATGGCGAAGATGTTGGGATCGAAGATGATGTCCTCGGCTGCAAAGCCCACCTCCTCCACCAGCACGCGGTAGGCGCGGGCGCAGATCTCGGTCTTGCGCGCATAGGTGTCGGCCTGGCCCTGCTCGTCGAAGGCCATCACCACGGCGGCCGCACCGTAGCGCTTCACCAGCCGGGCCTGGCGCTTGAACTCGGCCTCGCCCTCCTTGAGCGAGATGGAGTTGACGATGCCTTTGCCCTGAATGCACTTGAGCCCGGCCTCGATCACCGTCCACTTGGACGAGTCGATCATGATGGGCACCTTGGCAATCTCGGGCTCACCGGCGATCAGGTTCAGGAAACGCACCATGGCGGCCTGGCTGTCCAGCATGGCCTCGTCCATGTTGATGTCGATGACCTGGGCGCCGTTCTCCACCTGCTGGCGCGCCACGCTCAGGGCGTCCTCGTAGCGGCCTTCGAGAATCATCCTGGCGAAGACCCGCGACCCGGTGACATTGGTGCGCTCGCCGATGTTGACGAAGAGGGTGCCGGCGCCGATCTCGACCGGTTCGAGGCCGGACAGCTTCATGGCGGGCAGGTCGGCGCGCGAGGCAGAACGCGCAGCGGAATGGAGGACAGCTTCGGACATGGGACTCACCTGGAAAAGCCCGCCACGGCGGGCTGAGGTGAGCGTCGTTGAAGCAGGATCGCCGGGGCGATGCCCCCCGAGCCTGACGGTAGGGATCACGGTGATCCGCCGCTGCAACGCTCCTCGGGGGAACCCTGATTTTATTAGACTGCCCGCCATGGACCTGACCGCTTCGGAGCCAGTCATGGGATACGCCCTCGCCAAGCCGCGCATGAGCGCCGGGGAATTCCTCGCCTGGGATGCCGGGCAGACGCTCAGGCACGAGTTCCTGCAGGGCGAGGTCTACCTGATGGCAGGTGGCGAGGATCGCCACGCCACGGTGGCCATCAACCTCATCGTTGCCCTCAAGCCGCACCTGCGCGGAACCCCCTGCCGGGTCTACGGCAGCGACGTCAAGCTGCAGGTCGAGGCGGCCGATGCCTATTTCTACCCGGACGTGATGGTCACCTGCAGCGCCACCGACCTGAGCGACCGCCTGATCAAGCGTGAGCCGGTGCTGGTGGCCGAGGTGCTGTCACCCTCCACCGCCGCCTATGACCGCGGCCGCAAGTTCGCCGCCTATCGCCAGTTGCCCAGCCTGGCCGAATACCTGCTGGTGGATGTCGAGCAGCAGCGCTGCGACCTCTTCCGCCGCAATGGGGAAGGCCTGTGGGTGCTGCATCCGGTCGAGCCCGGCCAGGCCCTGACGCTGGCCAGTGTGGACCTGCAGATAGAGCCCGACCAGCTGTGGGCCGATCTCGAACCGGCCGGGTAAGCCGGGCCTGGCGGCGTCAGGCCGCGATCAGTTCGCTGAAGCCCACGCCGTGCCGGCAGCGCGGCTGGTAGCGGCCGACCTGGCGGGCGATCTCGGCGATATGGGCCGGCGTGGTGCCGCAGCAGCCGCCGGCGATGTTGAGGAAGCCCGACTTGGCGAACTCGGCCATCAGGCGGCCGGTGACCTCGGGCGTCTCGTCGAAGCCGGTGTCGCTCATGGGGTTGGGCAGGCCGGCGTTGGGATAGCAGGAGATGTAGGTGTCCCCGGCGATGCGGGCCAGTTCCTCGATGTAGGGCCGCATCAGCGTGGCGCCCAGGGCGCAGTTCAGGCCGATGGCAATCGGCCTGGCATGGCGCACGCTGTGCCAGAAGGCGCCCACGGTCTGCCCGGAGAGGATGCGGCCCGAGGCATCGGTGACCGTGCCCGAGATGATGACGGGCAGGCGCTCGCCGGTCTCCTCCATCAGCTCGTCCAGGGCGAAGATCGCTGCCTTGGCGTTGAGCGTGTCGAAGATGGTCTCGACCAGGAAGAGGTCGCAACCGCCGTCCATCAGGCCACGCGCCTGCTCGTGATAGGCCGCGCGCAGCTCGTCGAAGCTCACGTTGCGGGCGCCCGGGTCGTTCACGTCCGGGCTGATGCTGGCGGTGCGCGGCGTGGGGCCCAGGGCGCCGGCCACGTAGCGCGGCTGGTCCGGCGTGGCGGCGGCGTCGCAGGCCTCGCGCGCCAGGCGGGCGGCAGCCACGTTCATCTCGTAGGCAATGGCGCCCAGGCCATAGTCCTCCTGGGCGATGGAGGTGGCACCAAAGGTGTTGGTCTCGACGATGTCCGAGCCCGCCGCCAGGTACTGGGCATGGATCTCTCGGATCACGTCCGGTCGGGTCAGCACCAGCAGGTCGTTGTTGCCCTTGAGGTCGGTCGGATGACCGGTGAAGCGCGGGCCGCGGAAATCGGCCTCGGTCAGCGGGTAGCGCTGGATCATGGTGCCCATGGCGCCATCCAGCAGGGCGATGCGGCGGGCCAGCAATTCAGGCAGGCCCTGGGCACGGGTGTA
>JBJOKP010000451.1:0-3362 GCA_046046045.1 Pseudomonadota bacterium
ATGCGCTTGCCGTCGCGCCTCACCTGCACGAGGCGGGCGTCCCTGAGCGCCTTCAGGTGGGCACTGGCGAGCTTGATGTCAATGGCCGCACCGGCGGCGATCTGTTCCACCGCCCGTTCGCCCTGGGCCAGCAGCTCCAGGATCTCCAGCCGCTTGGGGCTGGCCAGGGCCTTGCCGATGCGGGCCACCTGCTCATAGAGCAGGTCCTTGAGCTTGCGCTTGTCCATCCAATCATTCTAATGATCGAACGAATGAACGAATTGATGAGCCAGCGCCTAGCGGCAGCGCCAGACATGCAGCGAGGGCTGTCCCCCGTCGCACCTACATCAACACGATGTCGTAGCGCTCCGGGTTCATCGTGGCCTCGGCCTGCAGCGAGATGGGCTTGCCGACAAATTCCGACAGGCCGGCCAGGTGCGGGCTTTCCTCGTCCAGCAGCATCTCGATGACGCCAGGGGCGGCGATGACGCGGAATTCCTTGGGGTCGAACTGGCGCGCCTCGCGCAGGATCTCGCGCAGGATCTCGTAGCACACGCTGCGGGCGGTCTTGACCTGGCTGCGGCCGCCGCAGGTGGGGCAGGTCTCGCACAACATGTGGCTGAGCGATTCGCGGGTGCGCTTCCGCGTCATCTCCACCAGGCCCAGCTGGGTGAAGCCGCTCACCGTGGTCTTGGTGCGGTCGCGCGCCAGCTGCTTGCGCAGTTCGGCGAGCACGGCCTGCTGGTGCTCCTCGCGCGTCATGTCGATGAAGTCGATGATGATGATGCCGCCCAGGTTGCGCAGGCGCAGCTGGCGGGAGATGGCCAGCGCCGCCTCCAGATTGGTCTTGAAGATGGTGTCGTCGAAGTTGCGCGCGCCCACGTAGCCACCGGTGTTGACGTCGATGGTGGTCAGGGCCTCGGTCTGGTCGATCACCAGGTAGCCGCCGCTCTTCAGGTCGACCCGGCGCGACAGGGCCTTCTCGATCTCGGCGTCGATGCCGAAGAGGTCGAAGATGGGCCGCTCGCCGGTGTAGAGCTGCAGCTTGCCCACGGCGCCCGGGGTGTAGCGCTGGCCGAACTCGCGCAGGGCGTCATGCTGCAGGCGCGAGTCGATGCGTATGGTCTGGGTGCGGTCGTTGACCAGGTCGCGCAGCACTCGCCGCGCCAGGCTCAGGTCCTCGTGCAGCAGGGCCAGGCCGGCGGCCCCGGCGGGGGTGCGCAGCGCGGCCTCGCGGATGGCGGCCCAGGTCTTGCGCAGGTAGGCGATGTCTTCGGCCAGCTCGGCGTCGCTGGCATCTTCGGCATTGGTGCGCAGGATGAAGCCGCCGGTGGATTCACCCTCGCCCTTCAGGCTGACCAGGGCCTGCATGCGCTGGCGCAGCTGCTCGCGCAGCTCGGGCGAACCGATCTTCTGCGAGATGCCGATGTGTTCGTCCTGCGGCAGGAAGACCAGCAGCCGGCCGGCGATGCTGATCTGCGTGGCCAGGCGCGCGCCCTTGGTGCCGATCGGGTCCTTGATCACCTGCACCAGCAGGGTCTGGCCCTCGAACACCAGCTTCTCGATGGGGGTGGCCGCGGCGTTGTCGCGCCCGCTCCCGTTGCGCCCGGGCAGGCCGGCCACATGCACGTCGGCCACATGCAAGAAGGCGGCGCGCTCCAGGCCGATGTCGACAAAGGCCGACTGCATGCCCGGCAGCACCCGGGCCACCTTGCCCAGGTAGACATTGCCCACCAGGCCCCGTTCCAGCGTGCGTTCCATGTGCAGTTCCTGCACCGCACCGTTCTCGACGATGGCCACCCGCGTTTCCTGCGGGGTCCAGTTCACCAGGATGTCTTGCATCCGGCTAGGCTAACCGATGGTCAGCCCCGCTCCGCGCAGCAGCCGCGCGGTTTCGTGCAATGGCAGGCCCATGATGCCGCTGTAGCTGCCGCTGATGTGGGCGATGTGCACGGCCGCCTGGCTCTGGATGGCATAGGCGCCGGCCTTGCCCATGGGTTCGCCGCTGGCCACGTAGGCGGCGATCCAGGCCGGGCTGAGGGTGGCGAATCGCACCGTCGAGCGCGAGACCTCCAGCGTCAGCTCGCTGCGCCCGGGCTGGGCCACGGCCACGGCGGTCAGCACCTGATGGGTCTGGCCGGACAGCGCCCCCAGCATCTCTGCCGCCTCGGCCGCATCCGCCGGCTTGCCCAGGATGCTGGGGCCCAGGGCCACCGTGGTGTCGGCGCAGAGGATGGGCGCGGGCGCCAGCTGCCGCCGGGCCAGGCGCTCGCGTGCGGCCTTGAGCTTGGCCAGGGTCACGCGGCGCACATAACGCCCCGGTGCCTCGCCCGGACGCACGGCCTCCAGCGCCTCGGCATCCTCCTCGGGGCCGGGCAGCAGCAGTTCGTGGCGCACGCCGATCTGGTCCAGCAGCTGGCGCCGCCGCGGGCTCTGCGAGGCGAGGTAAAGCAGGGGCTGGCTGGTCATGGCGCTCGGAACCCGGTGAGGTGGCCTGCGTTCATTCGCGATGGCTGGGACACCGCGTTCATTCGCGGTGATACGGATGACCGGCGTTGACCGACCAGGCGCGGTAGACCGCCTCGATCAGCACCACCCGGGCCAGGGCATGGGGCAGGGTCAGGTCGCTCAGGCGGATCAGTTCGTCGGCGCCGCTGCGCAGGGCCGGGGCCAGGCCGTCCGGCCCGCCCATGATGAGGGCGGCGTCGCGGCCATCCTGCTGCCAGGCGGTCAGGCGTTCGGCCAGGGCCACGGTGGTGAGGCGGGTGCCGCGTTCGTCCAGCACCACGCGGCGGCAGCCGCGCGGCAGCTGGGCCTCGATGCGCTGGCGTTCAGCCTCCATCATGGCCTCCACCGTCTTGCCGCCCTGGCGCGGCTCGGCCTTCACCGCCTTGAGCTCGTAGCGGTATTCGGGCGGCAGGCGCTTGGCATAGTCTTCATAAGCCGTCTCGGCCCAGGCCGGCAGCTTCTGGCCCACGGCCACGAGCAGCAGCTTCATGGGACCGCCCGTTCAGGTCGGCCCGAAGATCCCGACCCGGTGACCAGGACCTGCCTGGCGCCGCTCGGCAAGGCAAGGCAGCAGCCCACGGCAGCTCGCGACGCCAGCCAGGCTCAACGACGCCGCCCCTTGGCCTCGGGCGCAGCGGCCGCCGCGGCCTTGCGGGCAGGGGCCTTCTTCGCCGGTGCGGCCGTCTTGGCAGCCACCTTCCTCGCCGGGGCCGCCGTCTTGGCGGCCGCCTTCTTCGCGACCGGCCGCTTGGCCGCCACCACCTTCTTGGCGGCGGGCTGCTTGCCGGCGGCCGCCCGGGTGGTGCGCACCTCGATCACCTGCATGGGCGCGGCCTCGGCGGGGCTGCGGCGCACAGACTTCTTGGCGGCGATCT
>JBJOKP010000452.1:0-3361 GCA_046046045.1 Pseudomonadota bacterium
ACGCAGGCTGGCCCGGGCCCGCACCTCGACGAAGACCAGGCTGCCATCGCGGTCTCGCATGATGAGGTCGACCTCGCCGGCGCGCCGGGACGGCCCCAGGGCCACTCGATAATTCCGCTGCACCAGGCGCAGGCCGGCGGCCTCCAGATGGGCCAGCGCCCGGGCCTCGGCCTGGGCACCATCCAGCCGGCGCGGCCGGGTGCTGGCGCCGGCCTTCCGGCGCTCAGCCGCTACCTCACGGGCAGCTTCGTCGCCTGCTTCCACGCCGCCATCACCGATTGCGTTCATGACCTCGACCTCTTTCGTGCCCGCCGGTCCCGCCTCATCCACACCAGGCACCACAGGCTCAGGCCCTGAGCCTGCCTTGGCGGATGGCCTGTCCGGCACCGTGGATCTGGCCGTGCCGCTGGCGCGGCTGGCGCAGGGCGTGGCCGGGCAGAGTTATCCGGCCGGCGCACTCTACGTCGTTGCCACGCCCATCGGCAATCTGGGCGACCTCAGCGTCCGGGCCGTGCACGTGCTGGGCCTGGTCGATGCCGTGGCCTGCGAGGACACGCGGGTGAGCGGGCAGATGCTGAGCCGGCTGGGCCTGTCCCGCCCCTTGCTGAGCCTGCATCAGCACAACGAGCAGCACATGGCCGCAGAGATCGTGGGCCGCCTGCAGGCCGGCCAACGCATCGCCTACGTGAGTGATGCCGGCACGCCCGGCATCTCCGACCCCGGCGCGCGGCTGGCTCATGGGGTGCGTGCGGCCGGGCTGAAGGTGGTGCCCCTGCCCGGGCCCAGCACGGTGGTCAGCCTGCTCAGCGTGGCCGGTGATGTGCAGGCACAGGGCCATGACTTCCTGGGCTTTCTGCCCAGCAAGGCCGTGGCGCGACGCCGGGTCCTGCAGCCGCTGCTGCAGCCCGCCGCGACTGAAGGCCCGGCGCGCAGCCTGGTCCTCTTCGAGGCGCCGCATCGCATGGCCGAACTGCTGGCGGATCTGGCCGAACTCGCGCCGCAGCGCCAGCTGACCCTGGGGCGCGAACTCACCAAGCAGTTCGAGCAGATCGTGAGCATGCCGGCGGCCGAGGCGCCCTCCTGGCTGGCGGCCCATGCCGATCATGGCCGCGGCGAGTTCGCCGTCGTCATCCATGCCGAGGCGGCACCGGCCCGGGTCGATGAGGCGCTGCCGCCCGAAGCGGAGCGCTGGCTGCGGGTGCTGCTCACCGAACTGCCGGTGAAGCAGGCCAGCAGCCTGGCCGCCCAGGCCCTGGGCCTGCCGCGCAAGCAGCTCTATCGCCATGCCCTGGCCCTGCAGGGCAGCGGGCCGAGCGATGACGGGGACCCTGAGCCAGCCATGCCCGACTGATCGCCGGGGGCGAGTATGCAAGCGGGTTGGGCGGGGAACCTTGGCCCGCTCGGCTACCCTAAGGCCGTTCGCTTCACCGCCTTGCTGACCCTCACGCCGATGACAGAACGCCCCGACCCCGACCAGCCCGCGGCCCTCGCCGCAGGTCCAGACCCTCACCCCGGGCCCGTCGGCCTGCCGGCCACCGCTCCAGATCCCTGGCGTCGGCGTGCCTCGCTGTGGGTGGCCGGCGGACTGGGCCTGCTCAGCGCCTGGCCGGCCCTGGCGGCGCGCAAGAAGAGCCCCAAGGCGGCCACTGGCAGCGCCAAGTCACGGGCCGGCAAGGCGCCGGTGCCAACCAAGCCTAAGGTGCTGCCTCAGGTGCTGGCGCCCATGGACCTGGTGGAACGTCGCCTGCCCAACGGCCTGCAGGTCGTGGCCCTGCCCATGGCGGGGCGGGCCACGGTGAGCGTGCAGGTCTGGTACCGCGTGGGGGGCAAGGACGACCCGGCCGGCCGTTCCGGCTTTGCCCACCTGTTCGAACACATGATGTTCAAGCGCACCCGCTATCTGGCCAGCGAGCAGTTCGATCGCCTGACCGAAGATGTGGGCGGCGAGAACAATGCCTTCACGGCCGAGGACACCACGGCCTACCAGAGCGTCGTGCCCTCCCACCATTTGGAGCGCCTGCTCTGGGCCGAGGCTGAGCGCATGGCCCACCTGGAGGTGGACCAGGCCAGCTTCGACAGCGAACGCGCCGTCGTGCAGCAGGAGCTGCGCCAGCGCGTGCTGGCCTCGCCCTACGGTCGTCTCTTCAACGCCCTGCCCGGTGCAGCCTTCGAGGTCCATCCCTACAAGCGCCCGGTCATCGGCAGCATCGAGGACCTGGACGCCGCCACCCTGGCCGATGTGCAGCGTTTCCACGCCACCTACTACCGGCCAGACAACGCCCTGCTGGTGGTCTCGGGCGGCTTTGAACTGGCTGAGTTCCAGGCCTGGGTGGACAAATACTTCGGCCCGCTGGGCAATCCGGTCACGCCGGTGCCGCGGGTCGAGCTGAAGGAGCCAGCCCGCACCAGCCCGCGCCATGTCGCGGTCAAGGCGCCCAACGTGCCGTTGCCGGCCGTGGCCCTGCTCTGGCAGGGGCCGCCCGCCGGGGACGCTGACGCCGCGGCGCTGCAGGTGGCGGCCGCGCTGCTGGCCTCGGGCGATTCCTCGCGCCTGAACGAGTCGCTGGTCTATCGCGAGCAGTCGGCCCAGGCCGCCGGTTTCTCGGCCGAGCTGTACGCCGACGCCGGCATGCTGGTGGCCTATGGCATCTCGGCCTCGGGTCAGTCGCTCGCCAAGGTCGAGGCCGGGCTGATGCGCGAGATCGGCCGGCTGGCCGCCTCGCCCCCCAGGCCCGATGAGCTCGACAAGGTGCGCACCCAGCTGCTCACCGGGGCCATCGCAGAGCGCCAGACTCCCATGGGCCGGGCCAGCGCCGTGGGCTGGGCGGTCATCCAGCGCGGTGACGTGCACGCGGCCAACCGGGCGGTGGACGAGCTGAGCGCCGTCACCGCCGCCGATGTGCAGCGTGTGCTCAAGCGCTACATCGTGGATGGCAAGCGGGTCAGCCTGACCTACACCGGCGACAGTGCGGCCCGGCTCGCGCCAGGGGCGGGTGACTCACGCCCGGCCGGCCAGCGCATGGAAGGAGAGGACGCATGAGCGGCAACGCAGCACGTCAAGCCCAGGGCCGTTCGCAGGACGAGGCTCTCACCCTGCCGGCGCGCCGCCTCTGGTGGCGCCAGGTGCTGGACACGGCCAGCCTGGGCCTGGGATCTGCCGGCCTGCTGCTGGCCGGTGGCGCGGCACGGGCAGGCACACCCGGCGTGGACATGCCGCCCCAGCCGGGTACGCCGCGCAGCCAGCGTCTTTCAGCCCTGACCGAAAGCCGGCTCGCCAACGGCCTGGCCCTGCTGCATGCCCAGCCCCAGGCCGAGGGAGCAAACCTGCCGCTGGTCTCCATCCAGCTGGTGCTGCGCACCG
>JBJOKP010000453.1:0-3360 GCA_046046045.1 Pseudomonadota bacterium
AGCGTGATGCCGGCCAGGGCGGCCTGGGTGTCGAGCAGGCGGCGGAAGACATGCTGGCGCTCGGGCACGATCAGCCCGTGGGCGGGCAGATCGCGCAGGGGCAGGGGGGTGATCACCGCATCGTGCAGGGCGCCGGCCTCGGCCCGGGTGACCAGGCAGAGGCTTTCCTCCTGCACCGGTTCGAGCTGCAGGGCGGGCTCGGCCTCGGGGTTGTAGAGCAGGCCCAGGTCCACGTGGCCGGTGGTGATCCATTCGCTCATGTGGGCCGAGAGGCCCTCGACGATGGCCAGGGTGGCGCGGGGCAGCTGGGCCTTGAAGGCCTCGACCAGGGGTACGGTGAGCTGGCGTGCCAGGGTGGGAGGCAGGCCGATGGTGACATGTCCCACGGGCTGGTCGCGGCTGGCACCCATGTCCTCGCGGGCGCGGGCCACCTGCTGCAGGATGGCAACGCTGTGTTCGAAAAGGCGCTGACCGGCCTCGGTCAGGCTCACGCCGCGGCCGTTGCGGGTGAGCAGGGTCTCGTGCAGCTCGATCTCCAGCGCCCGCACCTGGCGGCTGAGTGCCGGCTGGGCGATGGCCAGGACGGCGGCCGCACGGCTGAAGCTGCCGAGCTCGGCCACCTGGACAAAGGTTTCGAGCTGGCGCAGGTTCATGGGGCGGAGGGATCAGGGGTGGCGTCGACCTGGCCCGACCATACCGCAGGCGCCCGCTCGATCAGGGGCGTGGCACCTGCCTGGCGGTCACCGCCTCAGATCACGCCGTGCTGCCACCAGCTCATCAGCGGCGGGCCGGCCAGGATCACCAGGGCCAGGGCCACGGGGGCGAGCCAGCTCTCGGGCTGCCAGCACCCGGGCTCCAGGGCCCGCACCAACTGGCTCTGCCGGTCGGCCACGAAGGCGTACCAGACGAGGGTGTAGCCCGCCAGCAGGGCGCTGGCCAGCAGGCCGGCCATGGGCGGGAAGACACCACCGGCGATCACCTTGACCAGAAACAGGCCCGAGACGGTGAAGGACACGGACAGCACCCACCAGATGGCGGCCACCCGCAGCAGCCGCCCATCGCCCAGCCGCCAGGCATTGATGGCATGCAGGCTGGCGCCGAAGACGGGGGTGAAGAAGAAGCTCAGCAGCGCGGCCACTTCCGGCCGCCACAGGGCCAGCGGCACGATCGCCGCCGCGGCGCCCTGGCCTTCCGGGCTGCCGGCGTTCCCGACCGCCTCGGCCGCTGCAGGGCGCACCTCCGGCACCGGGCCGGCCGGGGGGGCGGCATCCAGCGGCGAGGGCCGATGAGACAGGGCGAGCGGCATGGTGGACAGGGCGGGCAACAGGCGGGGGCGGGCGCGTTGGACAAGCAGCCGTCACGGCGGCGATAGCCACCGCTGGGCCTGGTCCGCCGAGCGCTGATCGGGTGAATCTGCAAATGATGATGCACCGCGCAACCCCGCACGAGGCTGACAGCGTCACGGCTTGTTGCCGCGTCTTGATGAAGGCTGACGCCCCACCCCACCCTGGTGCCGGCGGAGCGTGACGCCGGTCTCGTTCAAGGCGCCGCCCGCCACGCTCTGTCTCGCCGCGGCCCGTCAGGCCTGGTAGCCCGGATCGATGCGGTCGATCAGCCGCCGCAGGGCGTCGAAGGCGTCCTGGCCAGCGCCGTATTTGGGGTTGAAGTTGAGCGAGTCGCGCACGCAGGCCTGCAGCACGGGCTCGGCGATGGGCCGCAGCTTGCCCAGGCCCTGCGAGGCCACCTGCACCTCGCAGGCGCGCTGCAGCAGCCACATCAGGGCGAAGCACTGCGGCAGGCTGTGGCCGATGGTGACCGGGCCATGATTGCGCAGCAGCAGCACCGGCTTGCCGCCTGCGCTGGCCAGGATGCGCTGGCCTTCCTCGAGGTGCACGGTGATGCCCTCGAACTCGTGGTACGCCACCTTGCCGTAAAGCTGGGCGGCGTAGAAGTTGGTGTAGCTCAGGCCCTCGTCCAGGCAGCACACCGCCATGGTCGGCGTGGTGTGCACATGCATCACGCAGTGCGCCTCGGGCAGGGTGGCGTGGATGGCGCCGTGGAAGGTGAAGCCGGCCGGGTTGATGGGCCAGTCGCTGTGGCCGATGAGCTGGCCGTGCACGTCCACCTTCACCAGGTTGGAGGCCGTGACCTCGCTGTAGTGCAGGCCGAAGGGGTTGATGAGGAAGTGGCCCGGTTCACCCGGCACGCGCAGGCTGATGTGGTTGTAGATCAGCTCGGCCCAGCCCAGGTGGGCCAGGATGCGGTAGGCCGCGGCCAGTTCGACACGTGCGGCCCATTCGGTCTCGCTGAAACGCCTGGGGCGGGTGAAGGCGGGCATGGGTCAGGCTCCGGAGGTGATGGCGGGTGTGGCGTGGCGCCATCAAGCGAAGCGGAAGCTCACCGAGCCGAGCTGGCCGTAGTCGGCGTGGAAGGCATCCCCCTTGGCGCCGTTCACCGGCCGGGTGAAGCTGCCGGCCAGCACGATCTGGCCGGCTTCCAGCTTCTCGCCATGGGGCGCGATCTTGTTGGCCAGCCAGGCGATGCCCATGGCCGGGTGGCCCAGCACGCCGGCGGCCAGGCCGGTCTCCTCGACCACGCCGTTCTTGTGCAGGATGGCGCCGGCCCAGCGTAGGTCCAGGTCCATGGGCTTCATGGGCCGGCTGCCCAGCACGATGCCGGCATTGGCGGCGAAGTCGCTGATGGTGTCCTGCACCTTGCGCATCACCTTGGTCTCGCGGTCGAACTGCTCGATGCGCGCGTCGATGATCTCGATGGCCGGCACCACGTAGTCGGCCGCCGAGAGCACGTCGAACAGCGTCACGCCCGGGCCCTGCAGGTCACGGCCCAGCACGAAGGCCAGCTCCACCTCCACGCGCGGGGCGATGAAGCGATCGATGGGCAGGTCGCCATGGTTGTCGAAGAACATGTCGTCCATCAGCGGCGCGTAGTCGGGCTCGTCGATCTGGCTGCTGATCTGCATGGCCCGCGAGGTCAGGCCGATCTTGCGGCCCTTGATCACGCGGCCGTCGGCCTGCTCCAGTGCCACCCAGGCGCGCTGGATGGCGTAGCCGTCCAGCACCGTCATCTGCGGATGCTGTTTCGAGAAATGGCGCAGCTGCACGCGCTGCTTGCGGGCCTCGTAGAGCTGGCGGGCGAGCTGCTGGATGGTGGTGGTGTCGAGCATGGGCGAATGAGCGTTGGAGAGGCGGGCTGGTACAGCCGCTCAGGCCTTGGGCCGCGCGCCGCCGAAGAGCGGGTGCAGCGAGCTGTTCTTGGCGTCGAAGACCTCGGGGCCTTCGTCGATCTGCAGGGTCACGCCGATGTGGCCGTGCGTGAGCTGGGGCGCGAAATGCGCCTTGG
>JBJOKP010000454.1:0-3357 GCA_046046045.1 Pseudomonadota bacterium
GGTCTTGAACAGCTCGGCGGTGTCGCCGCCCAGGTCGCGCGCCTGGAAGGTGGTGTAGGTGACGGGCGGGCGCTGGCCGCGCCGCTCGATCATGGTGAAGAGCAGGTCGGCATAGGTGTCGCCCTGGGGTGCGTGCAGCACATAGTGCACGTCACGCAAGGCCGTGGCCACCCGCATGGCGCCGATGTGGGGCGGTCCTTCGTAGGTCCAGAGGGTGAGCTGCATGGGGTGGCCTCGTGACGGTGGCTCAGGCGGCGAGCCTCTGGCGGCGCAGCAGCGGGCGCGCGAAGAGGGCGGCCAGGTCACCGGCCTGCTCGAAGCCCTGGATGGGACTGAACACCAGCTCGATGGCCCACTTGGTGGTGAATCCTTCGGCCTCGAGCGGATTGGCCAGGCCCAGGCCGCAGACCACCAGGTCGGGCGCTTCGGTGCGGCAGCGGTCCAGCTGGCGCTCAAGGTCCTGGCCTTCCGACAGCCGCGTGCCGGCCGGCAGCAGGGCCAGCTCGGCAGCCAGGTGGCTGCGGTGCAGATAGGGCGTGCCGACCTCGATGGGCACCATGCCGAGTTCACGCGCCAGGAAGCGCGCCAGCGGCAGCTCGAGCTGTGAATCGGGGAAGAAGAAGATGCGACGGCCGGCCAGCTGGGGCTTGTGGGCGGCCAGGGCCAGCCGGGCGCGCTGCAGCGGCGCGGCGATCACGGCCTCGACCCGTTCTTCGGCGATGCCCAGGGCCTGGGCCGCGGCCAGCAGCCACAGCCGCGTGCCTTCGGCGCCGAGGGGGAAGGGCGCCTCGATGCGGCGGGCGCCGCGGGCTTCGAGCAGGCGGGCGGTCTCGGCCAGGAAGGGCTGGGCCAGCAGCACCCGCGTGTGCGGCCCGACGAGGGGCAGGGCCGTGGCCTGTCGCGGCGGGAAGAACTGCAGCTTGCTCACGCCCAGGGCGGTGAAGAGGCGGCGGAACTGGTCCTCCACCACATCGGCCAGGCAGCCGACGATCATCAGTGACGGGGCGTTCGGCGTGGGATCGGTGACCGGCAGCTCAGGAGGCAGATCCGGCACCAGGGCCGCCAGGCAGGCGTCTTCACCCTGGGTGAAGGTGGTCTCGATGCCGCTGCCGGAGTAGTTGAGCACGCGCACCTGCGGCAGGGTGCGAGCCGAGAGGCGCTGGGCGGCGCGTGCCAGGTCGAGCTTGATGACCTCGGAGGGGCAGGAGCCGACCAGGAAGAGCAGGCGGATGTCGGGCCGGCGCGCCAGCAGCTGGGTGACGACGCGATCGAGTTCATCGTTGGCATCGGCGAGACCGGCAAGGTCGCGCTCGTCGATGATGGCCGTGGCAAAGCGCGGTTCGGCAAAGATCATCACGCCGGCAGCCGACTGCAGCAGGTGGGCGCAGGTGCGCGAGCCGACGACGAGGAAGAAGGCGTCCTGGATCTTGCGGTGCAGCCAGACGATGCCGGTGAGGCCGCAGAAGACCTCGCGCTGGCCACGTTCGCGCAGCACGGGGGCGTCGCTGCAGCCGCCGTCACGCGACGCGTCGGCAGCGGGATGGAGCGGGATGACCGGGCTCATGAGGCCACCACTCCGGCCACGTCCTGCAGGCCGGCCGAGACTGGCGCCTGCAGGCGTGCGGCACGCAGCTTGAGCAGGAACTGGGTGGCGTTGATCACGTAGGCCGCATAGGCCGCCAGGGCCAGCCACATGCGGCTGCGCGGGTCCAGGCTGTGGTTCAGCAGCACGATCACGTAGGCGCCGTGCAGGGCCAGCACCAGCATGCTGAACACGTCTTCCCAGAAGAAGGCCGGCGCGAAGAGCCAGACGTCGAAGACCACCTTCTCCCAGATCGCCCCGGTGACCATGATGGTGTAGAGCAGGGCGGTCTTGACCAGCACCGAGACATCGGCCGCCTGTTCTCCCTCGCCCAGCCACAGGCAGCGCAGCACCAGGCACAGGCTCACCAGGAAGGCCAGGAACTGCAGCGGGGCCAGCAGGCCCTGCACCAGCGTCCAGCCGCTCTGGTCACGGCGACGGCGCTGCTCGGCGGTGTAGATCGGTGCATTCGGGGCACGGGGGACGGCAGGCATGAACCTAATCTAGGCCTGACATTCAAATGTGTCAATGCGGGTTGACGACCCTCCCGGTCAGACCCCGCGCACAGGCAGACTGCTCGCTAACACGCTCTTGACGAGTGCGGGGGCGCCAACGACATTAGCCGCGAGCAGCTCTTGCAGAAGCCCTCCCGGACTTTTCAAGATTCCTTGGAAAAGACGCCGGCGTCCGCGACGCACCGTTCGAGGAGGAGCACGCAATGATCAACACCCATCGAAGCCCGCCGGCGACCGATGACTACCCGCTCTGCGGCCAGGGCGCGGATGCCTGGCCCGATGACGCCAGGCTGGCGCAGGGGCTGGCTTCCGCTGACAGCAGCCTGGGCTGGCGCCAGCGCATGGGCGAGGTCCATGGTGCGGCCTCGCGCGGACGGGAGCTGTCGGGCGCGGCAGCGGCCGATGCCGCCGGTGGCGAGCGGCAGCGGCTCAGCCGCCTGACCTCGGCCCTGCACAGCGACATCATCCCGCGCCTGGTCAAGGCCCATGCGTCGCCCGAGCCGGTGGACGATGCCACCGAGCGGGCCCTCTGCGCCGACCAGGTCGGGCATTTCACGACCGCCGTGCTGCTGCGCGACGAGGCCGTTGTCCAGGACATACTGACCCTGCTGCGCGAGCAGGGCGTCACCCTGACCACCCTGCTGGCCGAGCTGCTGGCCCCCACGGCACGTCGCCTCGGACGGCTCTGGGAAGAGGACCGCTGCCACTTTGCCGATGTCACGGTCGGCCTGGGCCGGCTGCAGCAGATAATGCGTTCGCTGAGTTCGGCCTTTGGCTCCGAGGTGGATCTGCCTGTCTCAGGCCGCCGTGTGCTGCTGCTGCCCGCGCCGGGTGAGCAGCACACCTTCGGCCTGTCCATGGTGGCTGAATTCTTCGCACGTGCCGGTTGGGAGGTGGTCGGTCTGGTCGACCCGACGCCGGCACATGTTCAAGACAAGGTCAGGCACGAATGGTTCGATCTGGTGGGGATATCCGCAGGCAGCACGGCGCGCCTGGGCGTGCTCGGCGCCTGCATCGAGGCGGTGCGCAGCGCCTCGCACAACCGGGCGGTGGTGGTGATGGTCGGTGGACCCTTGCTCAACATCGCGGCCGATCAGGGCCGCGCCCTGGTGCAGCAGGTGGGGGCGGATGGCTCATCCAACGATGCCAGCCAGGCGCCGGCACTGGCCGAAACGCTGATCCTGCGCCGCGTCAAGCAGGCCTGACACGGCCAGCCTCGTCGTACCGGTCACGGCGCCGCAGTTCGCTTCCTGCTCACTC
>JBJOKP010000455.1:0-3353 GCA_046046045.1 Pseudomonadota bacterium
AGCGCCTGCTGTGGACCACCTTCACCGGCCAGCAGGTGGACATCGACGTCAGCCACCCGCAGGGCCAGGCCTACCTGGACGGCATCCTGAAGACCTTTGCCGCCAACGGCATCCGCATGGTGCGGCTAGACGCGGTGGGCTACGCCATCAAGAAGGCCGGCAGCTCGTGCTTCATGATGCCCGAGACCTTCGACTTCATCGGCACCTTCGCCGCCAAGGCCAAGGCCCTGGGCATCGAGGTGCTGGTGGAGATCCACAGCTACTACCAGCGCCAGATCGAGATCGCCCGCCAGGTCGACTGGGTCTACGACTTCGCCCTGCCGCCGCTGGTGCTGCACGCGCTCTTCTTCGGCACCGCGGCGCCGCTGCGGGCCTGGATCGCCCAGCGCCCCAGCAACGCGCTGACGGTGCTGGACACGCACGACGGCATCGGCATCATCGACATCGGCGCCGATGCGGCCGACCGCGCCAAGCGCCCCGGCCTGGTGCCCGATGCCGAGCTCGACCAGCTGGTCGAGATGATCCACGAGCGCTCGCAGGGCCAGAGCCGCAAGGCCACCGGCGCGGCGGCCAGCAACCTCGACCTCTACCAAGTCAACTGCACCTTCTACGACGCGCTGGGCCGCAACGACCAGGCCTACCTGGCGGCGCGCGCCATCCAGTTCTTCCTGCCCGGCGTGCCTCAGGTCTACTACGTCGGCCTGCTGGCCGGCGAGAACGACATGGACCTGCTGGCGCGCAGCCAGGTGGGCCGTGACATCAACCGCCACCACTACAGCCGCGCCGAGATCGAGGCCCACTTGCAGCGCCCGGTCGTGCAGCAGCTGCTCGAACTCATCCACCTGCGCAACAGCCACCTGGCCTTCAATGGCCGCTTCGAGGTGCTGGAGGCGCCGGCCCACGTGCTGGCGCTGCGCTGGTCCGAGGGCGCGCAGTCCATCGCCCTGCGCGTCGACCTGTGCAGCCACGAGATGGTGATCGACGCCACCTGAAGAGCGACCTGAAGAGGCATCTGAAGAGCCATTTGAAGGAGGAGCCCGCACATGGCGGTCATCCCCACGAAGCCTGCCGACTGGTGGCGCCACGCCGTCATCTACCAGGTCTACCCGCGCAGCTGGGCCGATGCCAATGGCGACGGCATCGGCGACCTGCCCGGCATCACCGCCCGGCTGGACCACATCGCACGCCTGGGCGCCGATGCGGTCTGGCTCTCGCCCTTCTTCAAGAGCCCGATGAAGGACTTCGGCTACGACGTCAGCGATTACTGCGATGTCGATCCGATGTTCGGCACGCTGGCCGACTTCAAGGCCCTGCTGGCGCGCGCCCATGCGCTGGGCCTGCGGGTGATGATCGACCAGGTGCTCTCGCACAGCTCGGACCAGCACGCCTGGTTCCAGGAGAGCCGCAGCAGCCGCGACAACCCCAGGGCCGATTGGTACGTCTGGGCCGACCCCAGGGCCGACGGCACGCCGCCCAACAACTGGCTCAGTGTCTTCGGCGGCAGCGCCTGGCAGTGGGACACGCGGCGGCGCCAGTACTACCTGCACAACTTCCTGGCCAGCCAGCCCGACCTCAACCTGCAGAACCCCGCGGTGCGACAGGCCATCCTGGCCACGGTGCGGTTCTGGCTCGAACTGGGCGTGGACGGCCTGCGCCTCGATGCCATCAACTTCTGCTGCCACGACCCGGCCCTGCGCGACAACCCCGCGGCGGGTGAGCCCGACGGCAGCCTGCCCAATGCCGCGGCCAGCAACCCCTACTGCTGGCAGCAGCACGTCTTCGACCGCAACCGGCCGGAGACCCTGGACTTCATGCGCGAGCTGCGCACGCTGGTGAACCTCTATCCCGGCGCCACCACCATGGCCGAGATCGGCGACGATACCGGCATGGCCATGGTGGCGCAGTACACCCAGGGCGGCGACAAGCTGCACATGGGCTACTGCTTCGAGTTCCTCTCGCCGCGGCACGACGCGCCCTACCTGCACGGCGTGATCGACCGCTTCGAGCGCCTGGCCGGTGATGGCTGGGCCTGCTGGTCCATGTCCAACCACGACTGCGTGCGCCTGGCCACGCGCTGGGGCGGCGCCGATCCCTCACCCGCCCTGCTGCGCATGGTGCCGGCCCTGCAGCTCAGCCTGCGCGGCGCGGTCTGCCTCTACCAGGGCGAGGAACTCGGCCTGCCCGAGGCCGAGATCGCCTACGAGGACCTGCAGGACCCGGTGGGCATCACCATGTGGCCCGAGCAGAAGGGCCGCGACGGTTGCCGCACGCCCTTCGCCTGGTCGGCCGAGGCGCCGGACCTGGGTTTCTCGCAGGTCGCCAGCACCGCGCGGCCCTGGCTGCCGCTGGCCGAAAGCCACCGCGCCCTGGCGGTGGACCGGCAGGAGGCGGATACCGCCTCGCTGCTGCGCCACTACCGCCGCCTGCTGGCCTGGCGGCGCGAGCAGCCCGCGCTGCTGCACGGCATGCTGGACCTGCTGCCGGTGCATGGCCAGGTGCTGGCCTTCGTGCGCCGCCATGCCGAGCAGACGCTGCTGTGTGCCTTCAACTGCAGCGCGGAGCCGGTCGCCTGGGCCCTGCCCGAAGGCCTGCACCCCGCAAGGCTCTGCACCGCCAGCGGGGCCAGCGGTGCACGCCTGGAAGGGCGCACGCTGCATTTCGAACCGCACGGCGTGGCCATCGCCTTGCTGCCCTGAGGGCCGGCGCCCATGCACACGCAGGAGCGCCCCATCATGGCTGAGCCAGCCGAAGCGCGCGGTGCGGGCGCACCTGCCGCAAGCGGCCGGCCACGCCGCTGGTGGAAGGAGAGCGTGGTCTACCAGATCTACCCGCGCTCCTTCTGCGACAGCAATGGTGACGGCATCGGCGACCTGCGCGGCATCACCAGCCGCCTCGATCACCTGCAGGCCCTGGGCGTGGACGTGGTCTGGCTCTCGCCCATCTACCGCTCGCCCAACGCCGACAACGGCTACGACATCAGCGACTACCGCGCCATCATGGACGAGTTCGGCAGCATGGCCGACTTCGACGAGATGCTGGCGGCGATGCATGCGCGCGGCATCAAGTTGATGATGGACCTGGTGGTAAACCACAGCTCGGACGAACATGCCTGGTTCCAGCAGGCCCGTCGCAGCCGCGATGACCCGCACCATGCCTACTACATCTGGGCCGAGCCCAAGGCCGATGGCACGCCACCCAACAACTGGCAAGCCGCCTTCGGCGGCCCCGCCTGGAGCTGGAACGAGGCCACCGGCGAGTACTACCTGCACAGCTTCTCGCCGCGCCAGCCCGACCTGAACTGGGAGCACGCGCCGCTGCGCGCCGAGGTGCATGCGCTGATGCGCTTCTGGCTC